>CAMTOW010000059.1 GCA_947074245.1 uncultured Bacteroidales bacterium
AGAAGAGAGAAAATGATTAGCGCAGATATCAGAGAGCATTATCCACGAAAACAAGGATTAAGACAAATCGTTATAAGGTGTAATTATCATCCGAAAGGGTTATCAGAGAGCATTATCCACGAAAACAAGGATTAAGACTCTTTGTCGATAGACTTTGCTACTTTCTTACAGTCATCAGAGAGCATTATCCACGAAAACAAGGATTAAGACTATCCCTTATGACGTGCCAAAAAGTTAATTAAACGCGAAATCAGAGAGCATTATCCACGAAAACAAGGAACAAGACAGAAAACCATTCCAACCAAACAAACCTCACCTCCCATCCCCCCAATCCCCAATAAAATTAAAAAACCACCCTTTCCTCCCCATCCATCCCTGTATGGCATCCAACAAAACCGTAAAAGACATTGTTATTATCATATACTTTAAAAATGATATAAAATGGACACTTCAAAAATGAAAGGCAAATTGGTAATGGTGACAGATTCCGTTTCCGGCAAAGGTTTGGAATTTGCGAAATCATTATTGAATGATGGTATCAAAGTAATGATAAACGGTGAAGAACAGGCGGTTATCGTCGAATGTCTGACACAGTTGGCGAAGACGTATCATGCGGATCTGCTTTATGGCGTGCCGGGTGTGATTCTGTCTGTCGATGAGTATAAGAATTTCTTTGGCAAACCTCATATCGATATGGTGGTTACCGCTCCATAAATTGATTGCCTGCGAGACAGTAATCCGGAGATCCGGTAATTAGCCGATACTTACCTCCGATTCGTCTCTTTAAATACGAAGAATCTCCCTACGATCCGATTGCTTTGGCATAACCGGATGTAGGGAGATTTTTTATGTATATCCTTCCTTTACAGGACATTTACTCGGATTCTTGCCTGCTTATTTTTTAAATCCTGCCTGTCGTTTGCCTGATATGCGCCTTGGTTTTATTCGTTTAATGCCGTGAAAACGATTGTTTATCCACCTTTAATTGATCGTTTAAACGGCTTTTTACGATCATTTATCGGTAAGAAAACGAGAAATGATCAGGCGCATTATTTTTGGTACACAGTAACTAAATTTTTATTTACTTTGCAGTCGAATAAGGGGTGCCCGGATCCGAATACGGATTTCGAGCTGAGATCATACCCATTGAACCTGTACGGGTAATGCCGTCGTAGGAAACAGATGCTCATTCGGTTTTGCTTCTTCAACTCCTTTTTCATAGTTATCAATCAATTGATTTTGCTTAAAATTATTTTTTATGAAAAAGGTTTTTCTTTTTTCTTCTTTCGCGCTTTCATCACTAACTGCTCTTATTGCGCAAGAACTCCCTTCCGATACATTGAAACGGGTGAATCTGGAGGAAGTAATCGTCAAAGGTACTCGCCTGACCTCGGATATTCCAATGGCTTATACGACTGTTTCCCGTGAGGAAATGGCGAAGAACAATTACGGACAGGATATCCCCTATCTGATCTCTCAAACGCCTTCGGTGATCGTTACGTCCGACGCGGGTACGGGTATCGGCTATACCAGTTTCAGGGTGCGCGGGACGGATGCCAACCGAATCAACATCACAGTAAACGGCGTGCCGGTTAATGATTCTGAATCGCACACGGTGTTTTGGGTTAATATGCCCGATTTCGCTTCTTCGACCGAAGATGTTCAGATTCAGCGCGGTGCGGGAACGTCGACCAACGGCCCGGCTTCATTCGGGGCATCGATCGGATTGCAGACTTTGCGCCCGACGATGAAACCCTATGCCGAATACAACACTTCTGCCGGATCGTTCCAAACGTACAAGAATACGTTTATGGGCGGTACGGGATTGCTCTACGATCATTTCGTATTCGAAGCCCGTTATTCGAAAATCAAAAGCGACGGGTTTATCGACCGCGCCAAGGCGAATCTATCGTCTTATTTCGGTTCCGCAACCTATTATTCAGGATCGACCGTCATCAAATACCAGGCCTTTGGTAGCGCCGAGCGAACCAATCAGGCTTGGAACGGGGTTCCGTCTGACAGCATCGCCAACGGCAACCGCACCTATAATTCCTGCGGAGAGTATATCGAAGACGGGATCGTAAAATATTATGATCAGACCGATAATTACTGGCAGAATCACAACCACCTGAGCGCCGCTCACAAGTTTAATCCGGAATGGGATATGAACCTGACGATGCACTACACGCACGGGAAAGGATATTATGAGGATTATAAAGCGAACGCGAAATTCGGTTCGTACAACCTGACTCCGTTCCTCGACAAAGACGGCAATGAGGTGAAGCGTTCGGACCTGGTGCGTCGGAAATGGCTTCGCAACAAGTTCTACGGAGGTATTTACAATGTATCGTATACCGGAACCCGATTGACGGCTACATTGGGAACCGCAGTCAATAATTACGACGGCGATCATTTCGGCCGGGTGATCTGGGTGAAGAATTACAACAATCTCTCGCCGGATCATGAATATTACAAAAGCAACGGTACGAAGCTCGATTACAACGTGTTCGTGAAAGGAAACTATCGTTTTACGGAGGAGTTGAACGGGTATCTTGATTTGCAATATCGCGGCATCAAATACAAGGTGGAAGGTACCGACGACAAAGCGGGTGAGATTTATGTGGATAAGCATTTCAATTTCTTCAACCCGAAAGCCGGACTGAATTATCAGAAAAACGGACATACGGCTTTCGCCTCGTTTGCCATCGCCAACCGCGAACCCAACCGAAACAACTTTACCGAAGCCGCAGAATACGAGCGTCCGAAGCATGAAACGCTCTACGATTATGAGGCGGGATATTCGTATCACTCAAATCGATGGACGGTAGGCGCGAACCTGTATTACATGGATTATAAAAACCAGTTGATCCTGACCGGAAAGATTTCCGATATCGGCGAAGCGCTCACTTCCAACATCAAAGACTCGTATCGCGCGGGAATCGAGATTACGGGTGGTGTAAAAATTCTGCCTTGGTTGGCATGGAGCGGAAACTTCGCTTACAGCGCCAATAAGATCAAAGGATTCGTTGAATATGTGGACAACTGGGATGGCGATGCGGTCGTGGTGGATCATGGGAAAACCAACATCGCTTTCTCGCCGGATATCGTAGTCAATTCGATCTTCGCATTCAGCTACAAAGGGTTTTCGGCGGATTTCAGTTCGGTATATGTAGGGCGCCAGTATCTGGACAACACGTCTTGCAAAAACCGGTCGATCGATCCGTATTTCGTAAACAACCTGTTGCTGGGCTATACGTTCAAACCCAAATTCATGAAAGAGATCGCGTTGGGCTTCCGCGTCAACAACCTCTTCAACACGAAATACGAAACAAACGGATGGGTATATACCGCCGTATCGGAATCGGCAGGCTATACGCTCGAGAACCGATATAAAGAAGACGGATACTTCACTCAGGCGGGTACGAACGTGATGGGATCGATCGCGTTTCGTTTCTGATCGGGAGAAAGATAAAAAGTATATAATCAATAAATCTGACAGCCCGGAACAGATACCGGGCTGTTTTAATTTCTGATGGTTTTATGATTGAGAATGATCTATTTTGGATGTGGTTGGAATATGCCGGGGTCATAACCGGATTCATCTATCTCTGGCTGGAAATCAAGCAGAAGCCTTCGATGTGGCTTTTGGGTGGAATCTGCTCGTTCCTCTATGTGTTTATTTTCGCTTTTTCGCGGATCTATGCCGATATGGGGTTCAATATCTATAATTTTGTGATTAGCATTTACGGGTTTTACCAATGGCGGAAATCGCTGTCGGGCGATGCGAAAGCAGAGAGAAAAGAAAGCCGGCTCGAATATCGCCGCCTGAACGCGCGCCGGTTTGCAGCGATTTCGGGTGTCACTCTCGCCATTTACGTGGTGATCGCGGCTTTGCTGAATTATCTGACCGATTCGCCGATTCCGTTCGGAGACGCGTTCACGACTACGCTGAGCATCGTGGCGACCTGGCTGCTTGCCAAACGCTATATCGAGCAATGGCTCTTCTGGGTGGTGGTGAATCTGGTTTCGATTTATCTGTATTACCTGCGCGGACTCTACCCGACGATGGTTTTGTATTCGGTTTATGCGATCGTAGCGTTCGTGGGATATGCTGTCTGGAAAAAGAAAGGAACTTATTATGAAGAAGCGTGAATTTGACTGCGTCGTAGTCGCCAATGGAAAATTTCCGACGGCGCCGCAGGTTTTGGAGTATCTGAAAGATGCGCCGTATGTGATCGCATGTGACGGTGCGTTGAGCAAACTGCTCCATCATGATCTGACTCCCGACGCGATCGTGGGAGATTTGGACAGTTTATCGTCCGAATTGAAGAGGATCTGGGAGGAACGGATTTTTCACGACGCGGATCAGGAAACCAACGATCTGACGAAGTCGATGAAATTCGCCCGCGAAAAAGGATTCGAAAAGATACTTATCCTGGCGGCGACGGGGCTTCGGGAAGATCACATGCTGGGCAATATATCGCTCTTGCTGACGTATCGGGATTGGTTTGACGAAGTGGTCATGATGTCGGATTACGGATATTTCGTGCCGATAACGACCACCACGGTCTTCGACAGTTTCGAAGGGCAGCAGATCTCTCTTTTCTCGCTTTATCCGCATGGGGAGTTATCGACCGAAGGGTTGCTCTACCCCATCTGCCAACGGCAACTTCACGCTTGGTGGGAAGGCACGCTCAACGAATCGACGGGAAACAAATTCATCATCCGGCTGGATGGCGAAAACAATGTGATCGTTTATTTCAAATGGGGAAAATAAATTCTTTCAATTCCTTCTCCAATCGGCGATGCGCCCCATCGCAATAGCGATTCAGCAACCGGTGAAACCCTTCGCCGTGGTTCATTTCGGTGCAATGCGTGAGTTCATGGAGAATCACATAATCGACCAGATGGGCCGGCAACATCATCAACCGATAGGATAACGTGATGTTGCGATACGAATCGCATTTGCCAAGACGCTGACGGCCATAGGAGATACTGCACTCGTTGTAGTCGATCCCGATCTTGCGCGCCAGTTCGGATAAGCGGGCAGGCAGATAACGATCGGCATAATAACGGAGCACTTTGGTAAGATTCTTAGCGATATACTCCTGAACTTCGGGACGGGAATAGTCGGTATCGCACGGACAGATGATCTCAAGGGTTTCTTTCAGAAAACGGCTTTGAAAAAGATTTCCGTATCCGCTTTCGGTAATCGAAAGCGAAAAGGCACACATTTTCAAAACTGCGTTTTTTTCAAGACGGGGTTTCTGCGCCAGTTTTTCCTGAAGACGGGGTAAATGGGGACGCTGATCTTCGAAAACCGTACGGATCTGCTTCAGGGTAGCCCGTTCGGGACAGGTGATCTGGATACCGAGCTCGGTCGCCCGGAAAATATAGCGTTTGGCGGAGGGGTGTCGCTTAATGGTGATGAGTCCTAATTGCGGATCATTTAATAATTCATTCATACCTCACAAAGATAGAACATGTATCTCAAAGCGATAAAAAAGCGCTCCGAATTAACATCCGGAGCGCTTTTTTATCATAGAACCATTCTATACCTGAATCAGCATTTTGCCTGTATTCTTTCCGTCGAAAAGACTGATGAAGGTCTCCGGCAATTTGTCGAACCCCTGAATCACCGTTTCATGTCCTTTCAATACGCCTTCCTTATACCATTTGATCAGTTCCAACTGCCCTTCATGAAACGAATCGGCATAATCGCTGACAATGAAGCCTTTCATCAGCGCGCTGTTTTTTATAAGAGCGATCTGAGGATAAGGCCCGACCGCTTTTTTCGGATCGTTATAAAGAGCGATCTGCCCGCAAATCACGATCCGGGCGCCATGAGTGATGTAGTTGAGAATCAGATCGGACACCTCGCCGCCCACATTGTCGAAATAAATATCCACACCCAGCGGAGCCGCGCGGTGCAGGTTCTCTTCGAGCGTTTGAAGGTCGTGATAATCGAAGGCATAATCGAATCCGAGTTCTTCGGTCAGGAATCGCTGTTTGGAAGGTGATCCGGCAATACCGATCACGTTGCATCCCATGATCTTCGCGATCTGTCCCACAACCATACCAACGGCACCTGCCGCACCCGATATGACAACCGTTTCGGCCGGTTTGGGTTTGGCGATGCGCATCATCCCGAAGTATGCGGTCAGCCCCGTCAATCCGAACAATCCCAGATAATAGCTTGCCGGAGCCAGCTCGACGTCGATCTTCTGCACTTCGGTAGCCCACGCGATCTGGATATCTTCCCATTTCAGCATCCCCATCACCATATCTCCCGGATGGAACATACTGCTTCGGCTCTCCATCACGCGGGCGACAACGCCTCCGGTGATCGGCTGACCGATTTCGAACGGAGCCACGTAGGACTTCTGATCGCTCATTCGCCCCCGCATATACGGATCTACCGAAATATATTTCGCTTCGAGCAGAATCTGCCCGTCTTCGAGTGCCGGAAGGGCGACTTCTATTTCTTCAAAATCATCCGGCGTGGGTTTTCCCGCGGGTCGCGATTTCAATACATATGCTTTACTCTTAAGAAAATCATTTAGCGTCATTTGGAATAAGAACACGCTTTCCGAGCAGAATGTTTGACTCCGCACCGGATATCCAAACGAAAAAAGCCATTCTTCCGAAATGACTCGGAAGAATGGCTCTTCTATAGCTTGATCGCAGCGGAGCGAATCCGGCTGCTACATCTTATCTTTTCATTCGACGATACGTCCGTAAAGATCAAACGGCTCGGCATCGGTGATCTCTACTTGGTAGAACGAACCGATCTGCAGCTCGCGGTCTTTGCGAATCAACACCTCGGGATCCACTTCGGGCGAATCGAACTGGGTACGGCCGATGTAATAATCGCCCTCCTCTTTGTCGATGATCACTTTCAGGGTCTGCCCCACTTTCGACTCGTTGGACGCCGCAGCAATATTCTCCTGTATGCGCATGATCGCATCCAAACGGTCTTGTTTGACTTCATCCTCAACGTCGTCTTCATAAGCGGAAGCGGCATAGGTTCCATCCTCTTCGGAATAGGCGAAAGCACCCAATCGCTCGAAACGGGCTTCGCGCACGAATTCCATCAATTCGGCGAAATCCTCTTCGGTTTCCCCCGGATGGCCCACCAAAAGCGTAGTACGGATATGAATTCCCGGCACCTCTTCGCGCATTCGTCTCAATAACTCAAGGGTCTGCTCTTTGGTTACGTTACGGCGCATTTTGGTAAGCATATGATCTGAGATATGCTGCAAAGCGATATCCATATAGTTGCATACGTTATCACGCTCGCGCATCACGCGCAATACGTCATACGGGAAACGAGACGGGTAAGCGTAGTGAAGACGAATCCACTCAACACCCGGAACATCGGATATGCGTTCGATCAGTTCGGCAAGCTTCAACTCCTTATACAGATCCTGACCGTAATAAGACAAATCCTGAGCGATGATCTGGAACTCTTTAACCCCTTCGCTTACAAGCAAACGAACCTCTTCGACGATCTCCTCCATCGGGCGCGACTGGTATCGGCCGGTAATGATCGGAATCGCGCAGTACGAACAGGCGCGGTTGCAACCTTCGCCGATCTTGATATAGGCGTAATGCTTCGGAGTTGTAAGTACGCGCTCCAAGTGCAAATCGGAACGGTAGGCTTTTCCAAGATCTTCGATCACCTGTTTCCAGTTGAATTTTCCGTAGAACTGATCCACTTCGGGCAATTCCGATTCAAGATCAGCCATATAGCGTTCGGAAAGACAACCCATTACGATGATTTTCTTAATCTCTTTTCTTTTTTTGGCTTCGCAAAGCTCCAGAATCATGTTGATGGATTCTTCTTTGGCATCGCCGATGAATCCACATGTATTGACGACGACAATCTCACCTTTTACCTGTTCCGCATCGTGCGCTACGGTATATCCGTTGGCAGTCAGCTGACGCATCAGTTGTTCTGAATCAACCAGGTTTTTAGAACAACCCAGGGTGATGATATCGATCTGATTCTTAATCATATTTCTATTCTTTATTATAACGTGTCAGAGGAGAATGCAATGCTTTGCAATTCCCGAAAGATTTGGATCCTGAAAAACGGCTGAACAGATCAGCGGAAATGAAAGTTTGACGGCATGAAACTGTGATGAACGTCAAAAAGAAAACCAGGCATTTTCTTTCGGCTGCAAAATTAGCGGAAAGAGGAAAATGCCTGGTGTAATATTCTTTAAAAATCTTATTATTTTCCGAATAGAGAATCGACGAATTCGCGGTTGCGGAAAACCTGAAGGTCTTCCATCCCTTCGCCCAATCCGATGTATTTGACCGGTGTCTTGAATTGGTCGGAGATTCCGATTACGACGCCGCCTTTGGCCGTTCCGTCAAGTTTGGTGATCGCCAGAGCATTCACTTCGGTAGCCGCCGTGAATTGCTTCGCCTGCTCGAATGCGTTCTGACCGGTAGACCCGTCGAGCACCAACAGAACTTCATGGGGTGCATCCGGAATAACCTTGTTCATCACTTTCTTAATCTTGGAAAGCTCATTCATCAGATTCACTTTGTTGTGAAGACGCCCTGCCGTATCGATGATCACGACATCAGCCTGACTGGCTACCGCCGAACTTACCGTATCGAAAGCTACCGAAGCGGGATCCGATCCCATCTTCTGCTTGATCACAGGGACGCCTACGCGCTCACCCCAAATGACCAACTGATCGATCGCAGCGGCGCGGAACGTATCTGCCGCCCCAAGTACGACTTTGTTGCCCGCTTTCTTAAACTGATAAGCCAGCTTGCCGATCGTCGTGGTCTTACCCACTCCGTTTACGCCGACAACCATGATTACATACGGTTTCTTATTCTGAGGCACGACAAAATCCTGTACGTCATCGGAATTGTGTTCGGCCAAAAGGCCTGATATTTCCTCTCGCAGGATATTCTGAAGTTCGTCCGTACCGACATATTTATCTTTAGCAACACGCTTTTCGATTCGCTCGATGATACGCAATGTTGTTTCAACGCCTACATCAGAAGTAATCAGTACTTCTTCCAGTTCATCGA
>CAMTOW010000060.1 GCA_947074245.1 uncultured Bacteroidales bacterium
AAAACATCTTCTTGTACGGCCGATTCGTGAATAATAGGCGGCGGCGAAGGCAGATAGCCGATTAATTCGTATTTTTGCAGACCGCGTTGATCGCGGATAGCCGGTTCTTGACCGTTGGTCTGCCGAAAGATGTTTTGTCTTTCAATACAATATGGTAGGTCTTCGGTTTGTTTGATTTTATTGTTTATGAGCGCTAAAAAGAGATTAAAGAAGTATCTCACCAAAGGGATACGCAAACTCCGTTATCGCAAGGGGTTTGGTGTACACTCACCATTCGCCTACGGATTGATCACACAGGTGATCGGCGAGAAGTCTCCGTTCTACGATTATGAGGAGATCCGCCGCCTGCGTCGCACCTATATGCCTAAAAAAAGACTGGTTCCGGGGCGTATCTATCGCAAAGGGCCATCGCTCAAACGTCTGTTCCTTTTATTTCGTCTGGTAAATTTCTTCAACCCCGCTCAAATTCTGGAGCTCAACAATCGGGGAGGAGTCGTTACGGTGATTCTTTCGATGATCCGCAAGGAGGCGCACGTCGTTTCGCTTTGTGGTGACGATCGGAAGGCGGAGTTGGCTGCCGAGGTGTTGCAAAAGGAAAATGCGACGAACGTTACCCTTCAGACGGGCGATTTCGCCACCTTACTCCATGCGATGCCCGAATCGTATCAGGCGGATTTTGTCGTAGTCAATAACGGATTGCTTTTATCCGATGTCGACGCTCTGTTTGCCGCGTTGTTGCCCCGAATGCATTCCGGGACGGTGGTGTTTCTAGAAAAGATCCATAGCGATCCGCAGATGCGTAAGCTCTGGCGCCGATTCCGATCATTGCCCGAAGTGCGTACATCGATGGATTTGTATGAGGTGGGTTTGGTTGTTTTCGACGATAAGCGGTTTAAGCAGCATTTCATCGTTTCGTTTTGATTGCCTGATCGCTTAACGGCATCTGCCTGCCGAAACCCGAATGACTGCCTGCCGGCAACGGGTTTATGCGCCTGTAATCGACCGTTTAATGGCGTGTAAATGCTTGTTAAGAGCCGGGTAAATATTCGTTCGCAAACGTGTAAATCCGTTTTATTCACGCGGTCGTTTCATTTTGCTCAGGCATTCGATCCGAATCGTTCAGGCGGCAGCCGTCTGATAATTCTGAACCGAAACGCGCGATTGTTCGTTTTCTGTGAATATATTCGTAGTCTGAATTATTAAAACGAGATACGCATGAAAAAGAGTCTGATTTATACCGGAACGGGAGATAAGGGGACCACTTCGCTCGTAGGGGGCGAACGCGTCTTGAAAACCGATATCCGTCTGCAGGCCTACGGGACGGTAGACGAACTGAACGCTTTCATCGGAATGCTGATCGCGATGCACGGGCCGTCGCCCGACAGCGATCTGTTGTTTTTCGTACAAAATAAACTGTTTACCATCGGATCGTATCTGGCTACCAATCCCGAATTCACGACGTTTCGTGAAGCGAGTCTGTTGAGCGAGAGCGATATCGAACGGGTCGAACGACGCATCGATGAGGTTGACGGCGAATTGCCGAAGATCAATAATTTCGTATTGCCGGGGGGGAGCGTAGTGGCTGCGCAGGCACATATCTGCCGCACCGTTTGCCGCCGAGCCGAACGCGAAATTCTGATGGTATCGCACGATCATGAGGTAGACGACAAAATATTGAGATTTATGAACAGACTATCTGATTATTTGTTCGTATTTTCAAGAGCATGCAATATAATGCTCCAACATCCTGAAGTTTTCTGGGATAAAAGTTGCAAATGAGGCTTTTTGTTCTATTTTTGCTGAAAATTAAGAAAACAATCCATTTTTTAAAAATTAAGAATAAATCTGTTATGTATTGGACTCTGGAATTGGCATCTAAGCTTGAAGATGCTCCATGGCCGGCAACTAAAGATGAGTTGATCGACTACGCGATGCGCTCGGGTGCTCCTTTAGAGGTGATTGAAAACCTTCAGGAGATGGAGGATGAAGGCGAAATCTACGAAAGTATCGAAGATATTTGGCCGGATTACCCAAGCAAAGAAGATTTCTTCTTCAACGAGGAAGAGTATTAATCGGATTTCATACCCGAAATTAAGATACAGACAGACTGCCTCAGGGTGGTCTGTTTTGTTTTTGGGCTGTTATACAATTTATTGCTTATTTTTGAGTTAAGTAAATATCAGGAACCCATTGCTAATCTCATCACCACGGATGCTTAAAAGGTCGATCCTATTTCTATTGTTCTTCCTGCCTGTCGTGGCTACGGTCCGGGCGCAGACGGATGCTCAGTTCAGTATGTACTGGGCTTTGCCTTCATATATGAATCCCGCAGCCGTCGCGGCAGACGATCATATCCGCGTGGCGGCACTCAACCGCATGCAGTGGGTCGGGATCTCCAATGCGCCCAAGACGTTTTTCGTCACGGCCGAGATGCCGTTTCGTTTCATGAAAAAGAATCAGGCGGTCGGGGTCATGGTGACTTCGGATAAGGCGGGTCTGTTTTCCACCAATAATTTCGCGCTGCAATATGCTTATCATCTCAAACTGTGGGAGGGGCGCTTATCGCTCGGAGTGAGGCTGGGGATCATCGATCAGGCTTTCGACGGGACGAAGGTGGATATACCCGATACGCCCGACCATACGCCGGGCGACGAATCGATTCCGCGCGCCAGCGTATCGGCGATGGCGTTTGACGCGGGCTTCGGAGCGTGGTATTCTCACCGGCTTTTCTATGCCGGTATCTCCTCGACCCATCTGTCGGCTCCGACGCTCGAACTCGATGAGAAAAGTTACGCCGAAATATCCCGTATTTATTATTTGACCGCCGGATGCAATATTGTGTTGCGCAATTCGTTATATGAATTACAACCCTCTTTCTTGGTAAAAAGCGATTTCCAGTTCACCCAGGTCGATCTTTCCTTACGGATGACCTACAATAAAATGTTTTGGGGAGGAATATCCTATCGCTGGAGCGATGCCGTCATCTTCATGGCAGGTGTCGAGATAAAAGGGGTTCGCTTCGGTTATGCTTACGATCTATCTACATCGGCCATCGCGTCCGTTTCGAGCGGGACCCACGAATTGTTTGCATCCTACAATCTGAAAATGGATTTTTCGCCGAAGACAAAGAATAAACATAAAAGTATACGCATATTATAATTCCTTATGAAGAATATAGTTTTTACACTGCTTGCATTGATTGTGTTCGCTTCATGCGCCGGTCCGGTCGGATCGGGTGGAGGTGAACTGACCGGTGTGCGCGGTCGGGCCTGGAGCGAACCCGCTCCTTTCGGAATGGTGCTGGTGAAACGCGGGGGAATCGATATGGGCTCTGCCGAGATCGATTCGCTGTGGGGAAATCAGCAGGAAGCCAAAGGCATTTCGGTCGATGCATTCTGGATGGATGAAAAAGAGGTTTCTAACGCAAAATATCGTCAGTTCGTTCATTGGGTACGCGACTCGATCATCCGCGAGCGTCTTGCCGATCCGGCATACGGAGGCAATGAGGCTTATAAAATTGAGGAGGACCGTTATGGCGAACCCGTGAAACCGTATCTGAACTGGAACAAAGCGATTCCGTGGAGAAAACCCAACGAAGATGAAGAACGGGCGATCCAGAGCGTCTATATGACCAACCCGATCACGGGCGAACGGATGCTCGACGCTTCGCAGATGAACTACCGCTACGAATGGTTCGACTACTCGGGCTACGCGTTGCGTAAGAATCGATTGAATGCCGAGCGCCGTGTTCTCAACACCGATATCATCGTAGATCCGAACGAAGAGATTCTGGTTTCGAAGGATACCGCTTTCGTCGATGAAGACGGGCGTATCGTAAACGCGACCATCGTACGTCCGCTCGAAAGCATCTACGACTTCCTGCATACGCGCATCATTAATGTTTATCCCGATACGACGGTTTGGGTCAATGATTTCGCCAACTCGTTCAACGAACCTTATTCGCGACTTTATTTCTCGCATCCGGGCTATGACGACTATCCGGTCGTAGGCGTATCGTGGGAACAGGCCAACTCATTCTGCATCTGGCGTACGGATTTCCTAAAAAAATCATACGGAATGAAGGGCGCTGCTCATGTAGAGCCGTTCCGTCTGCCTACCGAGGCTGAATGGGAATATGCGGCGCGCGCGGGTGAAAACTCCAATCGCTTCCCGTGGGAAGGCGAGATGGCGCGTACCGAGAAAGGCTGCTTCAACGGAAACTTCAAACCGGGCGACGGAAACTACGCGCAAGACGGATTCCTGATCACCGCTCCGGTCGGTTCATACAACTCCAATCCGTTCGGCTTGTTCGATATGGCAGGTAACGTGTCGGAATGGACATCGACAGCCTGGTCGGAAGCGGGCAATAAGATCACCTCGGATATGAATCCGGAATACAGCTACAACGCTGCCAAAGAGGATCCATACCGGATGAAGCGTAAGGTGACGCGCGGCGGCTCGTGGAAAGACGTGCAGCATTTCGTACGCTCCGACGTAAGAAGTTGGGAATATCAGAATGAGCAACGATCGTTTATCGGATTCCGCTGTGTACGGACGTACATGGGATTCGGAAAAGGATCGACCAATATGAAAACGGTTCAAAAGAAATAAGGCTATGGGAAATAATAAAGGATTTAAAAACAGACTGGAGAAGTTCTTCTCGGGCGAAGAGGGCCAGAGAATTCTCAACTTCGCATATAGCTTCGGTGCGGCGATCGTAATCCTCGGAGCATTGTTCAAACTGCTTCACTTGCCTATGGCAGATATCATGCTTTGCGTGGGGATGGGTACGGAGGCATTGATCTTCGCCCTTTCGGCATTCGACAAGCCGGCTACCAATTATCATTGGGAAGACGTATTCCCGGTATTGAAAAGCGGTGATGAGGCGGATCGTCCGAACTTGAACTCCGTCGTACAGGGGATGCAACAGGCTCCCGCGACATCGGTTTCGGCTGCACCGGGTGCTCCAGTAAACGCGGCTCCGGGACATCACGCTCCTGCCGATCACTCGTATGCTGCGGCTGCTCCGACTTTCGGAGGCCACGCGCCGATCAATACGACCGAAGTACATTCGGCGACCGAACGTTACGTCAATCAGATGCAGGAGATGACCTCGCAGATGGAGCGTCTGAATCAGATCACCACTTCGCTCGCACAGGTACAATCGACATTGCTCAACTCTTATACGGCCATTACCGATAATTCGGATCAGCTGAATCTATGCTCTTCGAGCTACATGCAGCAAATGGAAGCGCTCAACCGCAACATCACCGGATTGAATACCATCTACGAGATCCAGTTGAAGAGCGTGAGTTCGCAGCTCGACACCATCGATAAGGTGAACAGCGGGCTTTCGAACATTCGCAACATGTATGACAACTCGACGATGGACAGCTTCAAGATCCGTCAGGAAACAGAAAAAATGACCGACAATCTGGCTCAGCTCAACAAAGTGTACGAACGTATGCTTTCGGCCATGACTGTCAATATGCAGAACTCCGGTCTGGGCCGGTAAACAGAACTTATAGCTTATGGCATCAGGTAACAGACTGACCCCGCGCCAAAAGATGATCAATCTGATGTATATCGTCTTTCTGGCAATGGTCGCGCTCAATGTTTCGTCCGACGTACTGAACGGCTTCAAGCAGGTCGAAGACAGTTTGGCGAAATCGAACGCGGGCATCATGTCGAAGAATCAGAAATTATACGCCGAACTGGGACAGCTGAAAGAGAGCAACCCCGAAAAGGCTACCGTTTGGTATGAAAAAGCGGTCGGTGTGCGCTCGATGACCGACTCGTTGTATAATTACATCGAATACATCAAAGAGAGTATCGTGAAGAACGCCGACGGAAAAGACGGAGACGTCAATAAGATCCAGCGGCGAGACAATATCGAGGCGACCAATTTCATCATGCTTTCGCCCGCAGTGGGAGAAGGTCGTAAATTGTGTAACGCGATCGATGAATACCGTGAAGCGGTAAACGGGCTGGTTTCGGCGCGCGAATCGCAGGTGATCAACAGTTGGTTGAGCACCGAACTGCCCGAAAATGCGATTTCCGACGGAAAGACCTGGCAGTCGTCGATGTTCGAGAACGTGCCGGTTTCGGCGGCGATCACGGTATTGACCAAATTGCAGGGAGATATCCGCAACGCGGAAGGGGAAGTGCTCGGCGTGCTCAAATCGGGCGTGGATGAGGGCGACCTTCGCGTGAACCGGATCAATGCGTTCGTAATTCCTTCGTCGCGCAACGTAATGCGCGGTTCGAAATATTCGGCACAGATCGTGCTGGCTGCGATCGACTCGACGCAGACGCCCGACGTGTTCGTCAACGGAAAGAAACTCGAAGGCCAAGTCAACGGCTATTATGAGACGGTGGCAGGCAGCGTAGGTACGCAAAAGCTGGAAGGGTATATTGAAGTGCCTCTTCCCGACGGCAGCCGCGAACAACTTCCGTTTGCCACATCGTATGTCGTATCCGAACCTTCGGCGACGGTATCGAATACGATGATGAACGTGATGTATGCGGGTATCGACAACCCGATCAGTATCTCGGTGCCGGGTATTCCGCTGAGCCAGATGAACGCCTCGATGACCAACGGCTCGCTTACGCGCAACGGCAACGGATGGACGGCCAAACCGGCTAAAGTGGGGCAGGAATCGGTGATCACCGTGACCGCTCAGTCGGAAGGACGCTCGGTGACGGTAGCCAATACGGCTTTCCGCATCCGTCAGCTTCCGGATCCGATGCCTTATATCGCCTACAACGATGATAAAGGAACTTCCAAGAAATACAAAGGAGGAGCGCCGTTTTCGAAAGCGTATCTTCTGAAGTCCGATGGAATCAGCGCGGCGATCGATGACGATCTGCTGAACGTGAACTTCCGCGTATTGGGCTTCGAAATGGTGTTCTTCGATTCGATGGGCAACGCGTTGCCCGAAGTTTCGGAAGGTGCCTCTTTCTCTCAGCGACAAAAAGAGGCCTTGCGCCGCCTGAGTCGCGGTAAACGTTTTTACATTTCCCGCGTACGCGCGGTCGGTCCGGATGGAATCGAACGTACGCTTTCGCCCATCGAGGTGATTGTCAATTAAATTTATTGCTTGTATGAAATCCTGTAAGAAAATACTTCCGCTTATTCTGCTGTGTCTCTCGCCGATGGTGTCGGCACAGGTGAAGAAGTTGCAGACGGATAAGAACGACCGTCAGAATTCCGATATGTCGGTGCGTGCCCGTTCGTTTTACGAAAGCACCGCCAAGGATGCGCAAAACGCTTCCTGGTCGCGTGTGATCTATCGCGAACTGGATCTGCAGAACGGCCCGAACGCCTCGCTTTATTTCCCGGAAGATCCGATCGACGGACAGACCAATCTGTTCCGTCTGCTCATAACGCTCATGGCCGATAATAAGCTGAAGGCGTATGAATATCTTGACGGACGCGAGATCTTTACCGATCGCTATCAGCTCAATGTGAAGGATATGCTCGATAAGTTCCATATCATCTACGAAGAGCAGGCCTCACGCGGCAGCAAGGCGCCCGTGTATATGATCGATGAAAGCGACGTGCCGTGCAATGAGGTGCGCAGCTACTACATCAAGGAGCGTTGGGTATTCGACCAACAGGGATCGATGTTCTTCTCGCAGATCGAAGCGATCTGTCCGATCCTGCACCGTACGGGCGATTTCGGCGGAGACGTGACGAAATACCCGATGTTCTGGTTGCCATACGAGTCGGTTCGTCCGTACCTTTCGCAACATCAGATCATGTCGGAAGGGATGAATAATACGTTGCGCTATACGTTCGACGATTTCTTTACCCTGCGTCAATACAAAGGGGATATCTATAAAACTTTGAATCTGCGCAATCAGTCGCTCATGCAGCAGTATCCGAACGCCGACTCGCTGAAGATGGCGCGCGAGCAGATCGAGAAGGATCTGCAATCGTTCGAAAAGGCATTGTGGGTTTCCGCTCCGGTTGAGGCTGAAGCGGCGCCGAAAGCGAAAGCGGCTAAAAACGAAGTGATCGTAGCGATTGAGGGAACCGAGCTGAGTCAGGAACAGGCGGTTCAGAAAGAGGAAAAAAGCGTTCGTCCGGCGAGCACACGCTCCAACCCGCGGGCGAAGTCGTCGAGCTCTTCGTCGAAATCATCCAAAAGCAGCGGCAGCGCTCCGGTACGTTCGGTGCGCCGCACAAGATAAGATCTACCGAGCAGTAGAATATCCGTCGGCAAAACTGCCGATTATGGAAAAAGCCATTCCGAAGCGCGTTGTCGCATCTTTCGGAATGGCTTTTTTATTGGGTGTCGTTTCGATTGGAAAACGAATCATACGGGCGTATAGAGTACGGCGAGGAGTTTGGCTCCGTGTTCGTTGCAGGCGTTCATGATATGCGGAACAACTGCGTCGTAATAGATGCTGTCGCCCTGATTCAGCGAATAGGTCTCATCGCCATAGGTGATGCGTACGCACCCTTCGAGAACGAGGATGAACTCTTCCCCTTCGTGAGAAGATAAGACGATATCCGCGTCCTGCATCGGCTCCAGACTGATCAGGAACGGCTCCATGTGGCGTCCGCTCTTGTTGTTGGAAAGCGACCGGTAGGTCATGTGTTTGCAGGATTCGGGATTGTATCGGATCACGCCGTCGTTGTCACAGTCTCCTTTGCGGCATACGACCGGACCGTTCTGCTCGCTTTCGTCGAGAAAGGTTCCGACGCGTACACCCAATGCGCGGGCTATTTTAATGAGCGGGGCAAGGGAGGGTATCTCCGTGTTTTCCTCAATCTGTTTGATCTGTTGTTCGGTCAGTTTGCATTTTTCACAAAGCTCTTCATAGGAGATGTTCTTCTCTTCGCGAATCGCTTTTACTCTTTTGCCGATTATTTTGTTTTTCCCCATCGCAGACTCTTTTTTAAAGATTTATGGTTAATGTATCGTTTCAGTTGCGGGCTAGATGATTCCCGTCTATAAATTTATATAAAAATGATATATGTAATCCTATTGGGAGGCAGATAGATCGGAAGAGCGTCG
>CAMTOW010000061.1 GCA_947074245.1 uncultured Bacteroidales bacterium
GGTGCGGAAGAATTAGCCGGACGATCTTCCCAAGGCATACCGGGAAGAGGTGTTCCTTCAATTTTAAGTTTAGATTTCATCTGGTTCGTTAATTAAGAAGCGTGTAATTAATATGAGGGTTGCATAAACCGACTGGATCCGACCGGTCGGATCGAATTCGTACATCAACGTAAATAAGCAAATGATCTGAGAATCCGTAATTTTAGCATCGCAAATATATTCAAATTATCCTATCACTTTGTCATCGGTCTTTGAATTATCGGGAAACGATTTCTATAAAATGTGTCAAAATGATTAAAACAAATTCGTAAATACGTTGTTTTAGTGTAAAACCCTACCCAGAATGAGACGGAATTTTCTTTACTCGTGCTTCGCATGTCTTTTATTCAGTTCCAGTTCGCTTTTCGGTCAGCTTCCGGAGAAAACCGAATACAATAATGAAGCGTTCCATACGGATTTATATGGTCCGGCTAAGTCTCAACGTCTGATCGTTACGGCGAGTGAGAAGCTACCCCGTTTGAGAGACGTGGGTCAAACGACCTATATCCTCGAAGAAAAATACAACAAGAATCAGATTCGTACCATCGAGCAGCTTTTCAATACCGAAGGGTTGCAGATCGGCAAATCGGAAATCCTTCATGACAAGAACGGATTCGCGACCGAAGTGCTCTATACGGATCTTTTCGATAATCTGATCAACCGGATCACCTATGAATTCAATAAGGATGGAAATTGGGAACGAGTGACCAAATATGACGTCTATTATAATCCGATGGAGATACTTTATTATGATTATACGCCCGAAAAATACATCGCAGAGATCAAAAAGACTGATGAGGGAGGCAACCTACTCGAAAAGCAGGTGTTTCTTTACGATAACGAGGGGAATAAGACCGAGTTGATCGGCTATGGAAAAGATGGAAAACAAGAGTCGCATACCGAATATCTGTATGATACACACGGCAATGTGCTCTCTTACCGAACTCTTTCGGGCGAAATGGACGAAATGATCTTATATTATGAAGCGACCTATGCCAACGATTCTACATTGACATCCAGCACGATTGAAGAATATGAAGCGGGATTGCCCGTAAGCCGAATCGAATATACGTTCGATCCACTTGGCAATATCCTGAAAAAGACGGAAACCAACCTGAAACAATCTCTGGCTCCTCAAATTACCGAATATCTGTATGAATGGGATCTGTGGGGAAATTGGACCCGACAAGTGATTCGAAAAGACGGGACCGAGCAGGTCGCCGCCGAGCGTTCGGTCGTATATTATCAATGAGAATCGCGAATGACTCCTTTTTTCAAACTTCCATACCGATCGAAGGTATAACGAACCGAGAAATGCAGACAAATCAGCATCGCCATCATCGATGCGCAAAAATTGATCACCATAATCATGATTTGATAACGGATCGACAAATCGGGCGAACTACCTCCGATGATCTGTCCGATCAGCGTGCCGGGCAAAGCGATCAGCCCCATCACCGCCATACTCGCTATGGCAGGATTGAATGACTTGATCAATGCCTGACGGATGAATGGCATCTGGGCTTCCTGAATCGAAGCTCCGTTGCCCAATAGATAATGATACATCTGCTGCTCGCGCATGATTCCGCTATAAAAAGCATTCAGCCCGATTACATTGGACGAAAGAATATTCCCCAATAAGATACCGCATATCGGAATAAAGTATCGACTATCAAACAGATTCTCCATCCCGATTACTCCTTTTAAGAAGTAAACCGCTATAAACGACAAGGATAAGAACACCGCGAAATAAACAGGCACGAACATCACCCGTACCGAAAGATGGATCCGTCGGATCAGGTCGATGGCGCAAACCCCGGTCATCAACAGCAACCATCCGATATTCACCCACAAGTTATTCCATTCGAATATATAGTTCAGGTAAAAACCAACCATAAAAAGCTGCAATACCATCCGTACTACCGATATCAACATATCGGTGACGATTCCCGTGCGATAATACCGCAGAATCACGGTAGGAATGAGAATCAACAACAAACCGAAAAGCAAGTGCAGAAAAGAAAGATTGAGCGTTTCCATTAATGTCGTAGTTTAGAAAGATGGATAGTCCGATCGCATATTTTCGCAAAATCCGGATCATGCGTAACGGCGAAAAGAGTTACAGGAAGCTCCTGCACGAAAGAGATTAATTTCGATTTCGTAAGCGGATCGATAGCCGAAGTGGGCTCATCAAGCAGAAGAATCCGCTTATCCAAAAGCAAAGCCGCGATAAGCATCAAACGTTGACGTTCTCCTCCCGATATCTCATGCATACGCGCTTGATAAATGTGATCGTCCAAACCCAATTGCAAAAAATAAGTTTTCATCACATCCTTATCCAACCGCTTTCCTTGATTCACTTTCAACTTAAAAGGTTCTTCAATCGCCTCACACACATGTTCGTACGGCAAATGAATCTCTTGTGGAACCCAGGCGATACGACTTCGTATCTGCTGGATATTACCGACACACAGTTCCATTCCGTCAATCAAGATTCTACCCTGCGAAGGATGAGTCAGCCCCATTAGGCTGTTCATCAATGTACTTTTGCCTGCGCCACTCTCCCCCATCAGCGCGATATGCTCTCCCGCTGCGATCGACTCCGAAAAAGACTCGATTATCATTTTTTGATCAAAGCAAAATGTGACGTTCTGGAATTCAATCATATTCTTTCGATTTGAGGCGCAAATATAACAAAAAAGAGTCACCCGGGGGATGACTCTTTGGTATATGTTATTGCGTCTGTTACATCTCTTCTTCTGATTTCAACATCATTCTGCGATACGCGTTCAGCAGATTACTCAACGGAAAAGCCTCTGTCAAACCGGTAGGTGTCAGATGATACAAATCCATCAACTCCTCACTGATATTCAATTGAATCTCGCGGAGATTATCGGGATTATCACATAGATACGACATCAACTCCGGCTCATCTTCGATAAAGATAAACACCTGATCGGTCAATCGTCCGACAAATTGATTGGCGGTTTTTTCGAGTAAATCTTCTGCGAGCGCATACTCCGGATCGTCGGTAAAATAAATCGGTTTGTGATCTTGCAGCCCTTTGATCAGGTAATCATGCAAAATGTTGTTCACGACGCGTTTTCCATATCGCTCCTCAGCTTTTTTATATAAAAGATGAAGCCTTTCGTCTTTTTCAATAAAATGAGATAATCGTTTATCCAACTGATTATTAAACCGATTGACCGCAATTTCGGCATAGAGGTGAGCATCCATAATATTAGTTGTTGAATAAGTTTATATATGTTTATCCTTTGATATCAGAAATTCACAATGCATATATGCATTCGGTGCAAACGAAAATGAAAGAAAATAATACGAATCTGTAACTAAAACAAATTGCAGATTGATTTTGTTGAGTGAAATTTACTAACGAATCGATTATAAATATACAAAATCAAATTCAATTTATTCCTTATTACTCAATATTATAACCATTTGTTCGCTTAAAACGACCTAGTTTCGCTGCGTGGTTTTCTATTCCGACAACGAGTCAATCCTGCTTTATTTCAATATATTTGTAATATAAATGATATTTATATTCAACAATTTCATATAAACACTAATTACCGAATGGATTTAAAAAAACTTTTATTGATTCCGGCTTTGGTTACGGCATCCGTACTACCCTCTTCTGCTGACGAAGGGATGTGGCTACTACCCCTACTGAAGCAACAGAATGCAGAACAATTAAAAGCTGCAGGACTTTCTTTGGATATCGACGATATCTACAACCCGGATGGCGTAAGCCTGAAAGATGCCGTTGTGATTTTCGGAGGCGGATGCACCGGCGAGATCATCTCTTCGGAAGGTCTTTTATTGACCAACCACCATTGTGGTTACGATGCAATCCAGCAACACAGTACTGTTGAGCACGATTATCTGGCCGACGGATTCTGGGCGATGAACAAATCGGAAGAACTCGCGACTCCGGGGTTGAAAGTACAGTTTATCGATAAGATCGAAGACGTAACCGACTATGTACAAGAGGCGCTTGCGAACGATACGGCAAAAAGCGAACTTGATTTTCTTTCGCCGAAATATCTGCGCGCTCTTACCGAAAAGAAAGTAGGAAAAGAATTCACCGAACCGAACGCCGGCATCCAGGTGGAAATCAAGCCGTTTTATGGCGGCAACAAATACTATATGTTTACCAAAAAAGTATATACCGACATCCGTATGGTAGGTGCCCCCCCTTCATCGATCGGTAAATTCGGTGCGGATACAGACAACTGGATGTGGCCTCGTCATACGGGCGACTTCTCTCTGTTCCGTGTTTATGCCGACAAAGACGGTAACCCGGCAGACTTTTCGGAAAACAACGTTCCGCTTCGTCCGAAAAAATGGTTCAACATCTCTTTGAAAGGGATCCAGGAAGGCGATTATGCCATGATCATGGGATTCCCGGGTACGACCAACCGTTTCTATACGTCGAATGAAGTAAAAAGCAGAAAAGACGTAGGCAACGCGACTCGCATCCGTGTGCGTGAGATCCGTCAGAACGTCCTTCTGGACGAAATGCTTGCCGATCCGAAAGTGCGCATCCAATATGCCAGCAAATACGCTCGTTCGTCAAACTACTACAAAAACTCGATCGGTATGAATACCGCGATCGAAAAACTGGGTGTGATCGAACGCAAACAAGCCGAAGAACAGGTGTTTATGGATTGGGCGAAAGCAAACGGCAAAGAAGAATACATCAAAGCCCTTCAGCAGATCAATCAGGCGACCGATCATATCGATTCATTGCAATTGCAGTTCACGTATTTGAGCGAGTCATTGTTCGGAGCGATCGAATTTTCTCGCGTACCGACCAACGTAGCACCGCTCATCGATGCTTTGAAAACGAAAAACAAAGAGATCATCGCTAAAGAACTGAACTCTCTGCAAGAGGCATACAAAGCCTTCGCCAACAAAGATTACAACCCTGCTGTCGATCAAAAAGTAGCGAAAGCGATCTTTGCAGCCTATACGCAGGATGTTCCGGCGAAATACAGACCGTCTATTTTCGATCTGATTCAGAAAAAATACAAAGGCAACTACAACCAGTTTATTGACGACTGTTTCGCCAAATCGATTTTCGCGAACGACAACAACTTCAATAAATTCATGGAGAAACCGACTGTCGCTGCATTGGAGAATGATCCGATGATTGAATATGCGAAATCGATTTCCAACAAACGAAAAGAGATCTACGATGAGATCCAGCCATATTCGGTAGAGTTGGCACAGGCAATCAACGTATACATCGCCGGACTGTTGGAGATGGCGGGTGGTAAACCGGTTTATCCGGATGCGAACTTCACGCTTCGTATGACGTATGGTAAAGTATTGCCTTACGACCCTGCCGACGGCATCACTTATCATTATTATACGACTCTTTTGGGCGTAATGCAGAAAGAGGATCCGAACAACTGGGAATTCGTAGTTCCTGCCAAACTGAAAGAGCTTTGGGAAACGAAAAACTTCGGACGTTATGCGATGCCGGACGGATCGATGCCGGTAAACTTCCTATCAAACAACGATATTACGGGAGGAAACTCCGGTAGCCCGGTCATCAATGGCAACGGCGAACTGATCGGTTGCGCATTCGATGGTAACTGGGAAGCAATGAGCGGTGACATCGTGTTCGAACCTCAGGTACAACGCACGATCAGCGTAGATATCCGCTACGTACTCTTTATCGTCGACAAATTTGCCGGTGCCGGACACTTGGTGGATGAAATGACGATCATTCAGTAAAAAACACATTATCTCTCAATAAGATCTCTCTTTTCTTCATTTCCGATCAAAGTCCTGAAGAAAGGAGAGATTTTTTTTATAAACCTGTTTCTTGTCTATTATGCTAAAAAACTTACTCTTTACCACTCTTCTTGCGACCGGATCTCTTTCGGCATTCGCAGATACCATTCCGGTAACGACACTTCTTCAAAGCAGCGATTTCATCCTGCGCAAACCGATTCTGATCGATTCGGTGAACGTAAAAAAAGAGTCGTTCTCCGATAAGATGTTCTTAAACGGCGATCTCCCCGTCGGCAACATTTCCTTTGAGCCGATCGACGCCGCATCCGACGGATTCTTCACCGTAAACAAACCCGGATCCGACTATCAGGTTTCCTATTATCGGTTCTACATCCGAAGCGACCGATATGCCAACGCCACACTCCAGATCAAGACTCCCGGATTAATGACCCTGTATGTAGATGGCGCGAAAAAAAGCGACAAAACCACACAGCAGGATTCCCTTTGCGCGGCAAGCGTACTGACCTCCGATATCACCTTCGAACCGGGTCAGAAAGAAATTACCCTCAAATATCTGGTTTCCTCACAAAGCACGGCCAACCCTCAATTCCAAATCAACGTGATTCCGGCAGCCAAAGATTCGGCAGCTGTCATCGAAGCCGGCCTCTCGGGCGTTCACCCGCTTACGATTGAAGATCTGATGACGGGAAGCCGTACGTCGCGCCCGACCATCTCTTCGGATGGAAAATTCGCACTGGTTCAGGAAACTCTGGTTCTGAAAGACGGCAAAAGAATCAACTCCAAACGCGTAGTCAGAACCGCCGACGGATCTCCGATCATGGATGTATCCGACAAATCCGATATCAAATGGATGCCGACAAGCGCTACATTGAGCTATACGACAACCGGATTATACGGACGCGAACTACGTGTGATCGATCCGGTTTCCCGCAACGAGAACACGCTTGCATCGAATCTTCCAGCAGGATCGTTTACCTGGAGTCCCGACGAAACGTATCTGATTTACTCGATCGTTACGGAATTTCCGGCATCGAAAAGCGATTTGCAGCTGATTTCCACACCCGACGATCGCCAGCCGGGATGGAAAAACCGCTATTCGCTTTACCGTTACACGATCGCCGACGGATTGATGGAGCAACTCACATTCGGCTACCACAATACCTGGCTGAACGATATCAGTTCGGATTCGAAAAACATCATTTTCGCCGAATCTGAAACCTTTATGACCGAGCGTCCGTTCAGACGTCAGTCGTTCTATCAACTTAACTTGAATACATTCAGCGTGGATACGCTCTGGTATCAGGTAGGATTCCTCAATGCCGTAAGCTATTCTCCGGATCAGACGAAACTGCTCGTTCAGGGGTCGGCTGAAGCATTCGACGGAATCGGATTGAACATCAAACCGGGACAAATCGCCAATATGTATGATGGTCAGGTATATATCTACGACCGCAAGACCCGTCAAATCGAAGCGATTACGAAAGACTTCAATCCATGCGTCAACAACGCGCAATGGAATAAACTCGATAATAAGATTTACCTGCAATGTACCGACCGGGATTTCGTTGACGTTTATTCGTTCGATCCTGCGAAACGCTCCTTTACCCGTCTTCCGATGAATGTAGAGGTGGTTTCGGGATTCGACCTTGCGAGCAACGCTCCTGCTGCCGTATATGGCGGACAGAGCACCTCTTATCCTGAACAGATCTATGCGTATAATCTAAAAAATAACCGATCTTCTCTTTTGTTGGATCCTCAGAAAGAACAGTCTGCCAACTACGAATTGGGCGAAGTCCGCGATTGGAATTTCGTATCGACAGACGGAACCACTATCGAAGGGCGCTATTATCTGCCGGTCGGGTTCGATCCGCAGAAAAAATACCCGATGATCGTTTATTATTACAGTGGAACCACTCCTACCGACCGGAGTTTCTTCCATCCGTACTCGATGCACCTGTATGCAGCTCAAGGCTATGTAGTCTATACGCTTCAACCGTCCGGCACCATCGGTTACGGACAGGAGTTCGCGGCAAGACACGTAAACGCATGGGGTATTCAAACAGCCGACGATATCATCTGCGGAGTTAAGAAATTCTGCGAAGAGCATCCGTTCGTAAACGCATCGAAAGTGGGATGTATGGGAGCTTCATACGGTGGTTTCATGACGATGTATCTGCAGACTCGTACGGATATTTTCGCGGCAGCCGTTTCTCATGCCGGAATCAGCTCGCTTAGCAGCTACTGGGGCGAAGGTTTCTGGGGATATTCATACAGTGCGGCAGCCAGCGCTCACAGCTATCCGTGGAACAATCCGGAACTGTATATTCAGCAAAGCCCGTTGTTTCACGCCGATAAAGTAAACACACCGATCCTTTTGCTTCACGGAAAAGTTGACACCAACGTGCCCGTGGGAGAAAGTATCCAGATGTTTACGGCTCTGAGACTATTGGGCAAACAGGTTGATTTCATCGAAGTGGCAGGTGAGAATCACGGTATCATGGATTTCAACCGACGCATCGCCTGGAAGAAAAGTATCTTTGCTTTCTTCGCGAAGTGGCTTAAAGACGAACCGCAATGGTGGGAAAGCCAATATCCGTTGGTAAATCTCGAATAACTACACGCATTCGAATAAAAAACGGGCTGTCTGATTCGATTCAGGCAGCCCGTTCTGTTTTATTCCGCGCCGGTTAAAGGCTGTTTTTGAAGTCAACTAAAATCATTAAACTACGATACGTTGATCAAAGAGTGCCTGACCGGATCTTTTATCAACGCCGGAAAACGAACGTTTAATGGCGTTTAACGGTCTGTTATCTCACGGTCGAACATCCGTTTAAACAGGTCTAAATACAGATCGACCACCGAATGATTCGATAAACCGTAAGCGGCTTTTCAAAGAATCGCCAATACCCTTTTCAGACGGGCTTCCACCCTATTATTATTAATTAACACTGCGATTTTCATCTTCTTGTAAACGACATTTTTCATTCTAAAAAGAGGTTTTCATTGCTGTTCCACTTACCTACTTTCATTTCGTACGCAAAATGACACACATAAGTGCTTATATATGCTATTGTCATTTAATATTTTCTTCACCAGAATATTTTTTTCTCTTTTTTTGATGTATTTATTTGTTAGTTCTAAAATTAATACTATCCTTTTTTCATCGACTTACTATACAATACTCAAAACCACCAACCCAATTT
>CAMTOW010000062.1 GCA_947074245.1 uncultured Bacteroidales bacterium
GATGGACCCAATGGCTTATTTGACAACCAAAGTAGCTGGAATCTGCCGTCACCGTATCATCGGTCTTGGTGGTGCTTTGGATAGCTCACGTTTCCGTTATTATTTGGCAAAAGCCCTTAACTGCAACCCGAACGATGTTGAGGCGACAGTTATCGGTGGTCACGGAGATACTACAATGGTTCCTCTTACAAGCCTTGCTTCTTGCAAAGGAATCCCTGCTTCACAGCTTCTTGACGCTGAAACTCTTGCTAAAGTTGCAGCTGATACAAAAGTTGGTGGTGCTACATTGACAGGTCTTCTTGGTACTTCTGCATGGTATGCACCGGGTGCTGCATCAGCGTTCATGGCTGAAGCTGTTATCCGCGACCAGAAGAAAATCGTTTCTTGCGGTGTATTCGTTGAAGGCGAATACGGACAGGACGACCTTGTTATCGGTGTGCCGGTAGTACTTGGTAAAGGTGGTTGGGAAAGAGTTGTAGAACTTCCGATCAGCGAAGAAGAAAAAGAACTTTTCGTGAAAAGTGCAGATGCAACACGCAAAGTGAATGACATCCTTAAAGATGCAGGTCTAGTAAAATAAGAAATACAATTCTTACTAAATATCTGTTTAAACCGTGCCTGGAGCGATCCACGCACGGTTTTTTTATTTTAAAACCGCTTGTCGGCACCCCACATGAGTTTGTCTCGAAGGGTATCATAGAAGGTGTAATGGTTTCGCTTGATCACTTTGATGGTATAGGGGGCTTTACTGATGTGGAGCATCTGATCGGTATCGACCGTATAGGAGTGTCCATCTACCGCAACCTGAAAGGCATCGGTGCGACTGGATGTACGGATGTCGAGCATACAGCTGTCTGTAATGACGAGCGGACGGGTGGTAAGCGAATGAGGGGCGACCGGGCATAATACGAAATTAGACGCCTGTGGAGCCAGGATCGGACCTCCCGCACTGAGAGAATAGGCGGTAGAGCCGGTCGGAGTCGCAATAACGAGGCCGTCTGCTTCATAGGAGTTGAGATAATCACCGTTGATATCCACGTGAATCGTGATCATAGAGGAGTTGTCGCGTTTGAGTATCGCGATCTCATTGAGGGCATTGAATATCTGTTTTTGACCGTTGTGATCCATCTCCAATTGCAGAAGAGTGCGTTCCTCGACACGAAAATCGTTTTTGTCGAGCTCGGTCAGGGCATTGTCGATATCTCCAAGGGTTACGTCTGCCAGAAAACCCAATCGTCCGGTATTGATACCCAGGATCGGAATGTTCTTATCGCCTACTTTCTCGGCCGTACGCAGAAATGTACCATCACCGCCAATGCTCAGGGCGATGTCTGCGCGGAAATCGTTATCGACGATTAGTTCCGAATGACTCGGGTTCAGGCCGGTTTTTTCTTTTAGAAAATGATAAAAGTTTGAATCGATCAGAATGCGTGCATTGATCGAATTCAATCGTTCGAAAATATATTGCAGATGGTTTTCCTTGTCGCTTTGGTAGGAATTGCCGAAAACAGCGATGACAATCATAGATTAAATTACATTTCAAGATAATAAAGCAGTTCGTCGAGACGATGACGCATGGTCTCGTCCGAGATTCCGTCGTGATGGTAGTGAGCGGTTACGACATAATTGAAACGCTCAAGACTACGCATAAAACCGGTCGCGTCTTCCTGGTCGATTTTAATCAGAATTTGCATTTTGCCGGAAATATGGTCGGGGAACGTGAACACATTAACGATGCGAGCGTTATTCTGTTCGGCAAGATGGGCAATCTCAGACAAAACGAAATCATGTTGATTCATCTCCAGGCGGACGATGGCACCCGGCACCGACGCGTCGCATACGATAGCGAGTTGACGTAGGAGTTGTGTGCGCGTGATGGAACCGATGTATCGGTTGTCTCCCTCGACGACGGGCAGGATGTCGAATTCGGATTGGGTCATACGGTCGAGCGCATCAAAGAGATGTGCGGATTCGTGGATCGACATCGTGAACCCCATCGGCATACCGATCGGAATGTTTTTATTGGAGTATTCGAATAGCTCTTTATCCGAGATTAGGCAGATATAACGCCCCTCGTCGGTAAGCGGCAAAGCGTTTACCTTCAGTTCGTCCATCATGCTCAGCGCTTGCGTCGCAGTGCTTGAAGGAAGCAGAATGGGTATTTCTTTGGAGATTAAATCTTTTGCCGGCATCTTAATCATTTATTAGCTAATTCCTGCTATTTTTGCATATACTCACTGCAAAAGTGAAAAAAAGTTTTAGTTATTCTCACTTAAACCGTGTTTTTTTGCATTGCCATAGTTACTGTAATAACTGCAAATGATTGTGATTAGTTCAGAATCGGCAATGGATCATAACCTAAATTATAAAAATGACAAAGTTAAGCGTTAATATCAACAAGGTCGCTACCATCCGTAACGCGCGTGGTGGTAATATTCCGAATATCGTTCGTTTTGCACAGGATTGTGAGTCGTTTGGAGCGCAGGGGATTACTGTACATCCGCGACCTGATGAACGCCATATCCGATACCGTGATGTCTTCGACCTGCGTCCGGTGATTCGTACGGAATTCAATATCGAAGGAAATCCGACACCCGAATTCATTGATTTGGTTATGAAAGTACGCCCGGAACAGGTGACACTCGTGCCTGATGCACCGGACGCCATCACTTCCAATGCGGGATGGGACACTCGCAAGCATCTGAAATTCCTCAGTGAAATCATCGAACGATTCCAACAGGTGGGAATTCGTACGTCAATCTTCGTAGATCCTACCGAAGAGATGATCACGTATGCTGCCAAAACGGGAACCGATCGGATCGAACTTTATACCGAGCCGTATGCGCTCAACTTTCCGAAAGATCCGGAGGGTGCGGTGCGCGATTTTCGCGAAGCTGCCGTGTTGGCTCATAAACTGGGAATGGGAATCAATGCGGGACACGATTTAAGCTTGGAGAATCTAAAATTCTTCCATGAGCAGGTTCCTCATCTAGAGGAGGTGTCGATCGGTCATGCATTGATCAGCGATGCTCTTTATCTTGGTATTCAGGAGACGATCCGTCGTTACAAGGAGTGTCTGAAATAAAAGTTTCTTTTTACCCACAAATTAAGATTATCCACACATTATGAAACTCTTAAATATCCAGGCAGTAGCCGATACGGTGGCTGCGATGCCTGAATTTTCACAGGTAAGCGAGCAGAAAGCGGGTCCTTCTTTTTTGGAAATGGCTCTAAACGGAGGTTGGATCATGATTCCTCTGGTATTGTTGTCGATCGTTGCGATTTATATATTTTTCGAACGTTTGGCTGTAATCCGTTCCGCTGCGCGCGAAGACGCTTTGTTCATGAATAAAATCAAAGACTATATCAATGACGGTCAGATCGAAGCTGCTTTGAATCTTTGTCGTCAGTCGAAAACTCCATATTCCAATATGATTGAGAAAGGGATTACCCGTTTGGGACGTCCGATGAGTGATGTGCTTGTGGCTGTGGAGAATGTCGGTAACCTGGAGGTGGCGAAACTGGAAAAAGGTTTTTCGATGTTGGCAACGACCGCTGCCGGAGCTCCGATGATCGGGTTCCTGGGTACGGTGACCGGGATGGTTCGTGCATTCTACGATATGGCAAGTGCGGGCAATAACGCCGATATCACCTTGCTCTCTTCCGGTATCTATCAGGCTTTGACGACGACGGTTGCGGGGCTTATCGTGGGGATCATCGCGATGTTCGCTTACAACTACCTGGTAGCGAAAGTGGATGGTGTCGTGAATACGATGGAATCCAAATCGATGGAATTCATGGATATGCTCAACGAACCGATGAAATAATAATCCCGGACGAAAACTATGGCTTTAAAAAGAAGAAATAAAATAGAAACCTCGTTCAGCATGTCGTCGATGACGGATGTGATCTTCTTGCTTCTGATCTTTTTTATGGTGACATCCACCGTCGTGTTTCCCAATGCGATCAAGGTGTTGTTGCCACAGAGTAAGAAGCAGACCTCCGCATCGCCTTTGACCCGACTTACCATTGATAAGGATCTGAACTACTATGTTGCCTTTGGTAAGGAGCGCGAACGGATGGTTATGTTCGATGAGATCACGCCGTTTCTGATCGAAGCTCAACAAAAAGAACCGGAAATGTATGTGGCGCTTTATGCCGACGAATCCGTTCCTTATCGCGAGGTGGTCAAAGTGCTTAACATCGCCAATGAGAATAAGTTTAAGATGGTGATTGCCACACGGCCTGTAAAATAGGGTGCTTATGAAAGACAATAAAAACAGAGGCATCGGCATAATCGGTACGATTGTTTTTCATGCGACGTTGTTGGCTCTGCTTTTCTATTTCGGATTCGCAAAGGTCGAACAGCAGGAAGAGGAAGGGATTGAAGTGATGCTGGGCGAAGTGCTCGCATCGACTGGTAATCAATTACCGATGGATCCCAATCCTTCTCCCGAAGTGACCGAAACGGAAGCGACAACGGTTCCTCCGCCACCTGTCGAGCCGACTCCGACTCCCGAAGTGATTGACGAGATCGTTTCGCAGGATGTGGAAGACGCTCCGGTTCTGGCCGAAGAGAAAAAGAAAAAAGAAAAGGAGGAAGCCCGAAAACGGGAAGAAGATGCTCGCAAGAAAGCGGAAGAGCGGGAGCGCGTTCGTTTGGAAGAACAGCGTAAAGCCGAAGAAGCCGAAAAGCTTCGTATTGCAGAAGAGAAGAAACGCAAGGAAGATGCGATTCGCAATAAAGTGAATAATGCCTTTGCGGGAGGAACGCAGGCGGGGCAACACGGTACTGCCGATGCAGGTACCGGAGCTCAGGGAAATCCTTTCGGAAATTCAGATCGCGGTGCCATGTCTGGTAATGCGGGATGGGGCGATTTCGACCTTGGCGGTAGGGGAATACGCGGTTCGCTGCCTAAGCCCAATTTTAATGTAAATGAATCGGGCGTTGTGGTCGTATCCATTACGGTCAACGAAGAAGGGAAAGTGATCAATGCCTTAATCGGCAGAGGAACCACTACTTCGTCGGCTCAATTGCGAAATAGCGCGCTTGCCGCAGCGAAAAAAGCAGTATTTGAAGTGAAGAGCGATGTGCCCACTCAAACCGGAACAATTACCTATCGTTTCGATAGCGACAATTGATTTCAATCCACGATATAAATAAAAAGAGGCTGTCTGGTTAATCAGACAGCCTCTTTTGTATTCTGTACATCCCATTGTTCGGGATATGAAGTGATTGTGGTTGATTAGAACTCTGCGTTCTTCGGTGTTCTTGGGAAAGGAATCACGTCGCGGATATTGCTCATTCCGGTTACGAAAAGAAGCAAGCGCTCAAATCCTAGTCCGAATCCCGAGTGTGGAGCTGTACCGAAACGACGGGTATCAAGATACCACCAGATGTCTTTTTCAGGAACATCCATCTCTGCAGCGCGTGTTCTTAATTTTTCCAGGTCCTCTTCACGTTCCGATCCACCGATGATCTCTCCGATTTTAGGGAACAAAACGTCCATAGCTCGTACGGTTTTGCCATCCTCATTCTGTTTCATGTAGAATGATTTGATCTCTTTCGGATAGTCAGTTAGAATTACCGGACATTTGAAATGCTCTTCCACCAGGAATCGCTCGTGTTCTGACGCCAGATCGGCACCCCAATAGATTGGGAATTCGAATTTCTTGCCGTTTGCTACGGCTTCCTCTAGGATGCGAACCCCTTCTGTGTAAGGAAGTCTTACGAAACGGTTTGCCATCACGAAGTTTAGGCGTTCGATCAGTTCTTTGTCATACATATCGTTCAAGAACTGAAGATCTTCCTGACAGTTGTCAAGAGCCCATTGGATGCAATGCTTGATGAAGTCTTCCGCAAGATCCATATTGTCTGAGATCTCGTTGAAGGCAACTTCCGGCTCTACCATCCAAAACTCAGCCAGGTGACGGGGAGTATTTGAGTTTTCAGCGCGGAATGTTGGTCCGAACGTATAGATCGATCCCATAGACATTGCAGCAAGTTCGCCTTCAAGCTGACCCGATACGGTCAAAGACGCCTGTTTTCCGAAGAAGTCGTTTTCGTAGTTGATCGACCCGTTTTCGTCTTTTTTCAGATCATACAGGTTCATTGTCGTTACCTGAAACATCTGTCCCGCTCCTTCACAATCCGATGCCGTGATGATCGGTGTATGGAAATAGAAGAATCCGCGTTTGTGGAAGAAGTCGTGAATCGCCATTGCCATGTGGTGGCGCATACGGAATACGGCTCCGAATGTGTTTGTGCGTGGACGCAAATGGGCGATTTCTCGAAGAAACTCCAATGAGTGTCCTTTTTTCTGAAGAGGGTATGTGTTCGGATCTGCTTCACCCAACACCTCGATCGATTCTGCTAGGATTTCGCATTTCTGCTGTCCCTGCGATTCTACGAGCTTTCCGGTTGCGCTGATACAAGCACCCGTAGTTATTTTTTTTAGCATCTCTTCGTCGAAGTTTGCTACCTCTACGACGATTTGCACATTGCTTAGGCATGAGCCGTCATTCAATGCGATAAAGTTAACGTTCTTGTTGCCACGCTTGGTGCGCACCCATCCTTTTGCGTTTACGATTGTTCCGTACGCATCACTTTTCAATAAGTCGGTAACTTTGGTTCTACTGATTTTTTCCATGTCAAAACAGTTTATTGCGAAGAACTATCCTCTTAACGATCAAAAGTTAAAAGCCGGAGTGGATACACCGACTTTTAACTTTTAGTTCTGTTTCGTATAACGGGGATACTTCAGTCTTAAATTTTTTGATTATTCGAATGCACCCATACGTAGCATGTTCACTTCCTGCTGTGACAGGTAGCGCCAGCGTCCGCGTGGTACTTTTTTCTTAGTCAGACCTGCGAAATATACACGGTCAAGTTTCGTTACGCGATAACCCAGATGTTCGAAAATACGACGAACGATACGGTTGCGTCCCGAGTGGATCTCGATACCTACCTGGTTGCGGTCTTCATCATTTGCATAGCTGATAGCGTCTGCGTGAATCTCTCCGTCTTCCAACTGCACTCCGTCTGCGATCTTCTGTAGATCCTCTTCCGTAATGTCTTTATCCAACCAAACGTGATAGATTTTCTTCTTCACGAATTTCGGATGAGTCAACTTCGATGCTAGATCTCCGTCGTTGGTAAGTAGAAGTACGCCGGTCGTGTTGCGGTCCAGACGTCCTACCGGATAAATACGCTCTTTGGCTGCGCTGCGCACGATGTCCATTACAGTCAGACGTCCTTGTGGATCATCCGATGTTGTAACACAGTCTTTCGGCTTATTCAACAATACGTATACTTTTTTCTCTAGCGATACGTCTTCGTCATTGAATGTCACCTTATCATTGCGATGGATTTTTGTTCCCAATTCGGTGATGATCTCTCCGTTCACCTTGATCGCTCCGTTTAGGATGAACTCATCCGCTTCGCGACGTGAGCAAACTCCGGCGTTAGCCAGGTATTTGTTCAGACGAATTGGTTCGTTCGGATCCGTAAGCAGGTCTTTATACTCCAGCTGTTTCTTCTGGCTGTATTTGTCGTTCGGATTGAAACCTCCCGGACGGCTGTTGAAACCACCTGGGCGATTGTTGTTATATCCGCCCTGACGATTGTTATAGCCACCTGGGCGATTGTTGAAACCACCTGGGCGATTGTTGTTATATCCGCCTTCACGCTGTTGGTATCCACCCTGGCGGTTATTGTTGTATCCGCCTTCGCGTGGCTGATATCCACCTTCGCGCGGTTGGTATCCACCCTGGCGATTGTTGTTATATCCGCCTTCGCGTGGTTGGTATCCGCCCTGACGGTTATTGTTGTATCCGCCTTCACGCTGTTGGTACCCACCTTGGCGGTTATTGTTGTATCCGCCTTCACGCTGTTGGTATCCACCCTGGCGATTGTTGTTGTATCCGCCTTCACGCTGCTGATATCCGCTCGGACGGTTGTATCCGCCTTCGCGTGGCTGATATCCGCCTTCACGCTGCTGGTATCCACCCTGGCGATTATTGTTGTATCCGCCTTCACGTGGTTGATAAGGACGATCCCCACCACGATCATTCGAGTAGGAATTGCGATAATATGGTCTTTCTTGATTGTCGTAACGTTTGTAAGGACGCTCTTCTTCACTTCCTTCCGGACGATTGATGCGAATTACTCGCTGTCCGCTTTCATTTTTTTCATAATTAACTTTTTCAAAGTTTTCCGATCCGTCACGGCCGGTAGCTTTTACCTCATTGATGCGAGGGCGTCGTTTTCCTTGTTCTCTTTCCATGGGAAAATACTTGAATATTAAAAAATTATACTAAATGTGGCCTCGCGGCTCTCGTCAACTATTTGTTGTTGAAACAAATATATGCAGTTTCTGCTTTGTAAACTAAAAAAAAAGGTTTTTTTATCGAGTTAACAGTATAATTTACAATGAAAAAGGATTGTTTTTAAATAATCCTTTATGAGTAATCCATATTGCCTCTCCATCAGCACTGCAAATGTTGAAATCGTATGTCGTATGAGATACCTCCCGCCATCCCTAAAGATAGGAATAATTTCATGCGGGAGGTAAATTCTTTTGATTTTTAATCAGATTTTTTCAGCCTTTTTTCAGGCAGTCTTTTTTTGATCAAATTCCTGTATAGTTATGCGGAGTGATGTTTCTCAGCTCCTCTTTTACCGCATCCGAAACATGTAGCGTCTCGATGAATTCTGCGATGGTTTTTGCGTTGATACCCTCGTTCGTGCGAGTCAGCGCTTTCAAAGCTTCGTATGGTTTTGGATACCCTTCGCGACGCAATATCGTTTGGATTCCTTCCGCAACTACCGCCCATGAGTTTTCAAGGTCGTTTGCGATAGCGCTCTCATTCAGAAGTAATTTGTTCAGACCTTTAAGCGTCGATGCGAATGCGATCAGGATATGTCCGAATGGCACCCCTACGTTACGCAACACGGTCGAGTCCGTAAGGTCGCGTTGCAGGCGCGAAATCGGAAGTTTCATAGCCAGGTGATCCAAAAT
>CAMTOW010000063.1 GCA_947074245.1 uncultured Bacteroidales bacterium
GGCATACGACATTCTCCGGAGTGACTGGAGTTCAGACGTGTGCTCTTCCGATCTAGCATATCATCTACTGGATGAAAAATTCATGGAAAAATACGGAAGTAAGCGTAATATCGATTATATCGGATTTGCTTCTACTGCCGCATTGGGAAGTACCCTTACAATCAAGCTGAATGGTATTGCCATCGCAAACTACAAACTGAATGTCATTGCGAGCGGGGATGACCAAGTGACTATTACACTTCCGGATCCGATTGCCTATGACAACAATGGGAAAAAACTTTATAATGAGGTCGCTCAAGTGGCAGAATTCCTTCATGTAATTCCGGGTAATTATAAAGTGTCAACGAATACGCCGTTCAAGATTTCAGATATCACCTATACAAAGGCTGATGATCCGAATTTCTATTTCACAGTTACCCAATAACAATAAATCAAGGGAGGCTTTTGCCTCCCTCAACCATAATTCTTTATTAATAACATTAAAAGCAAATGATTATGAAGAGATTATTACCTATCTCACTTGCTTTCGCGGCAAGTGTATTCGCGGTTGATGCACAACAACTAAAAAGCAAAACGATCGCTTTTAGCGAAGATCAACAACCGGCTATCGAGAACGTTATTAGCAAAATTGCCGGTAATATTTCTCAGAAGAGCCCGATGATGATGAAAGCGGACGAAGTAGCGGTCAGCACGCGTGGAGCAGCCGAATATACAGGTGTTGGTTATCGTCAACCGGAAGGTGTTCTATTCTGGGGTATCTCTCCAAACGGATATACCTTGAAAAGCACATTGATGACAGGTCCGGCTTATTCGACTTGGAAATTTACGAATACAACGACAGGTAACGCTACATACCAATGGATTTATGAAGATGCGGATGAAAACGAATTCACTTCGACCGCAACAGACCTAAGCATGCCGGTATACGGTATCGCAGAATATAAAGTTCCTACTCTAAAAGCGAAAATCGGAGCAACGACAACATCTTATTTGTTGGGTGGCTCATTTAAAAATCAGGAAGGCGCTATGTATTCGGGCGGTAGCACATTCTCTGATGACGGTGAAGGTGGTAAATTCGATTTGACGAATGCCAATCTGGATTTAGGTTTAGGCGCATTCTATTTTGAAGAAGGTCAATATCCGTTCGGTACTTACCCTGGCGTTGACGCGTTGATCTCTTTGTTCGACGAACCGCAGACTCCGCTTATCTTCGATGGTGTAAAAGTATACGCATACGCTTGTTCTGCTCCTGCCGGAACAGAATTCACAGCGAAGATCATTACCGTTGAGTTGGGCTCTACTGGCAAACCGTCTTATAAAGATGTGATTGCGCAAAGTACGATTACCATCAATGACGTCAATTCATTGGGCGCAACCTTACATGTATTGGATTTCAACACATTCGTTGCATTGGATGAATCAGGATTCGAATCTGAATTGGATTATATGCAATTGTCTGAACCGTTTGTTGTAGAAATCAGCGGATTTGACGCTCCTAACGTAGACTTCAATCTTTATTGTGAAAATTCGGATGATCCGGATACAAAACGCACATCATATTTCTGGATGACTCAGGACGGACAGAGAGATATGTATAGCTGGACTTATATCCCGAACACATCATTGATCACTCTTTCGAACGCAACTTACTCATACGTTCATCCTCATGTTGACGTGATCAACGCGGAAAGCGCAGGTAGCACACACATGGTTACTATCGAGCCTTATTACAACGCTGTAGTTATCGAATCGGCACCGGAATGGGTTGAAGCTGAAATCACAGACGAAACTTATGATGAAAACACATGGGAAGCTAAGATGAAAGTAACTGCCGGCGCTCTTCCTTCAAGCCAAGAAGGTCGTTCCGGAGATATCGTTCTAACTTCTACAGGTGCGGTTTCTAAAGTAACGGTTAATCAAGGTAGCGCTACAGGTATTAGCACAAGCAAAGCTGCTGTTTATACTGCGAAAGTAGTAGGTGAGCAGATTGTTGTTTCATATCCTGAAACTGCAACTTCTGTTTCTGTAATGAACTCAAACGGACAGTTGATCGGAACTTACGCATTGGATGCTAGTGGCAACGCTGCTATCCCTGCATCTTCTGTTAAAGGTATGTATATGTTGAGATTCAACGGAGAAAAAGGCGCGACTGTTAAAGTTTTGCGTTAATCGAATTCTTCTGAATTAAATAACAAAACCCGGATTTAGAGTTTTTCTAAGTCCGGGTTTTTCTTATTCTATACCTTGGTGTGTTTTACGAAGAACAGATCGAAAACATGGATATCTATCAAGAGTTTGATATCATCTCCAATACAAAAGATCCCTATCATTTCACGCAAAGGTGGATGACAGGGATCTTTCTGTTTGATGTGAAAAGAGATCCGCATCCAAATGATCAGACCATACACCTTAACAGGAAATCTGATCTTTTTAATGCAGGATCAATTACAACTGAGTCAATTCGGGTGATCCGTATTCCTTTTGCAACGTATGCAGTTCGTTTTTAAGATCTCTGACGATAGACGCGTATTCCGGGTTTCCATACAGATTTTTCATTTCATTCGGATCGGAAGCCAGATCGTACAATTCCCAATGCTCGATATCGTTGTAGAAGCGGATCAGTTTGAAACGTTCGGTACGAACACCGTAATGACGTTTCACCATATGTTCGGCCGGATATTCGTAGAAATGATAATACAAGCCTTTGCGCCAATCGTCCGGTTTTTCGCCACGGATAAGCGGTAAAAGGGAGATCCCCTGAATCTCTTCCGGTATTTCTACACCCGCCAAACCCAGGAATGTAGGCGCATAATCGATATTCTGTACCAACTGAGGAATATCACCTTTGGTCTTGAAACGATCGGGAAGCCTCATCACCAGCGGCGTACGCATGGACTCTTCATACATAAAGCGCTTATCGAACCAACCGTGCTCGCCCATATAGAATCCCTGATCGGAAGTATAGACAACAAGCGTATTGTCGAGCAGATCATGCGATTCGAGATAGTCGAGAACACGACCGACATTTTCGTCGAGCGATTTCACCGTTTTGGCGTAATCGCGCATATAACGCTGATATTTCCATTCTGCCAAATCTTTCCCTTGAGGATTCTGTTTGTAAAAATCTTCGATGATCGGATCATAATGACGATCCCATGCCGCTTTTTGAGCGGGATTCATTCGTCCGTAGAAAGATTGATACAATGATTTCAGACGGCTATCCTTATCCGACCGGTTCATCTTGAGATCGTAGATCAAATCCATATCCTTGGCGATCGACATCTCTTGCGCGGCCGCAGCGGGACGATTGGCATAATCATCGTAGAAGTTTTCCGGAAGATCGAATACCTTATCCTCATAAAGAGCAAGATGCGTGGTATCCGCCATCCAGTTGCGATGAATTGCCTTGTGGTGAATCAAAAGGCAGAACGGTTTTTCCGGATCTCGCTCCTCATCGAGCCATTGAAGACTGCGATCGGTAATGAGATTGGTCAGATAACCCTCTTTCAGAATACGGTCACCCGTTTGTGTGATGAAGGCGGGGTTGTAGTAGTCGCCTTGTCCGGGTATGATTTCCCAAAAGTCGAATCCGGAAGGAAGACTTTCGAGATGCCATTTGCCGACAACGGCGGTTTCGTATCCGGCAGAACGCAGCAGTTTGGGAAACGTAAGCTGAGTCGTATCGAATACGCATGTTGTATTGTCGTAAAAACCGTTGGCATGACTATGCTTGCCTGTCAGCATGCAAGCACGGCTGGGACCACTGAGCGAATTGGCTACGAAACTGTTGGTGAATCGGATTCCGTCGTTGGCGATCCGGTCTAGATTGGGTGTTTCGATATGACGATTGTCGTAACAGCTCATCATCTGAGCCGTATGATCGTCGGTCATGATATAAAGGATATTAAGCGGTTTTTCCTCTTGTACCGGCTTATCGCACGAGACCAGCGACAAAAGCGACATGGCCGAAAGCGCCGGCGTGAAAAGTTGAGATTTCATAAGGTTCATGTTAATAATTTAAAGTATAATGTGTTTCAGCATTCCAACCGAAGAAACGTTCGGATCGGCTGTTCAGGACTGATTCGTGAGAAGTTCATATAAATCTTGCAGGTTGTCTTCTCCGATCAGATCCACTCCGGCTTTGAGCTGAACCGTCTTGTATTCCATCGTATGGGGACCGCCCCAGAAACGAATCTTTTTATTTTCGGAATGAGACTTGCGAACCAACGATTCCATCAGAGCATATTCCGCCGGGGGCATCTCTCCGACCCCGTCCCATTGAAAATAATCTTTGTAATTGTCACTGACAACCGGCATCAATGTGTGTGGAATCTCCAATCCGAGTTCATCGAACTTTCCGTCGAGGAAGGCAAATCGGGAGTATTCGTTAGGAAGTGTCTTCATCGGACGGCTTCCGGAAAAGAAAAGAAGGATCGGACCTTCGATCCATTCACCGTTTTCGATCCGACAAAATAGAGAACGATAAGGCGCGAGTTGCGTTTTCAACAGATCATACGCCGCATCTCCCTGAGCTTTGATATCGATCATCAGAAAGAAAGGAGAATCACTATCGGGATAAACTTTTCCCCAATTGTCGGAAATACGTTCCGCCAACGGCCTGATGTACAAATCCAGAAGCGTCGGTACTCCCGTCGTATCGGCAGGGCGATCGTGCCGGACGTAGAGTTCATCATTTATCAGATGGATGTCGGCTTCGACGCAATTGTATTTTAAGCGTAATGCATCTTCGAGCGGACGGGCACGTGTATAGTCGTTGTGCGAAAAAGCATTGTACAAGACCGGAGTATCCCGTTTATCCGACTGGATTTTCTCTCCGGAAGAGCATGCCGATAAACCGACTGCCAATAAAAACAGAATTCTTTTCATACTAACTAATCGTATCAATTTGAGATCATATCGTTTGTTTCTTTTCACTCTGAACCCGGACGCTCTTCTCTCCGCCGTCCCATTTGACAAGCAAGTCAAACGGAACGGAAGAAACAACCTCGACGACCGGTTCGGTCGTGACGGAAGCACGACTCTTCACCTGAAAGTCCACCAAACCGTCGGGGCCGAACGGGTAACGCTTCAGTCCGTATTCGTCCGTCAAGGTCACATCGAGGATTATTTTGTTTTGAGTAAAATCGCCCGATATACCCATCACATGTTCGATCAGACCGGAAATCGGAGGAAGTCCCGTCCAACCTACGAAATCGGGCCGAGCCATGAAACCGGGTTCCGTGCTTTCGGGTGCATAATACTCCCAGAACGTACCGGTCTTCTTATAAACCTCGAATACCTGACCGTAATGGTTCATGGCAATATCATGCGCCAGTTTGCCGTATCCCTGTCGTTGCAGCCCATTGATGACCATATAAGTCGCTCCGGGCCACACTCCGCCCTGCCAATAGCGGCCATTGTCTTTATATTTCGGATGATTCGCAGCAAGAGACGGAATCCGGTGCGTTCGGTTGAACGTAGCGGGGTCGTTGAGATGATCGGTAAAGCGCTGAAGCTTATCGGGAGGCAGCAGATCGGTCAACAAAGCCCAATAAGCATGAATGCCCTTGGTTGAGGATAAAGAGCCATCGGCGTATTCATCAAAAAGAAAACCCTCCTCATCGCTCCATAGATTCGTAGCGATGTATTCCGACAACATGCGGGCATCGTCTTCGAAATCCTCGATCTCCTGCCAACGCTCGAGGTATAACCCCATTTCGAGCAATTGGTTGGCTACCATCAGTTGCTGGATACAGGCATCCAACCAAATCATATGACCATGGCTGTAAATCATATTGTATTGCGGTTGCACCCGTGGCATATTATCCATTCCGGTCCCCCAACCACTCGACCAATACATCCCGTTGCGCCAGGTATGGTTGAGTTTGAGCCATTTGTAGTAAGCGCATAAGACCGGAAAGACCTTATGAAGCCGTTCCATGTCACCGAACTGTTTGTAATAGACCATTTCACTCCATGGAAGGATATTGGGTCCGGTACTGGTCGGATCGTAACGTTCGAAGCAATCGGCACCATCCGCTTTGATCTCCCGACAGATAAAACCATCGGGATGTTGCTTGGCGTAGAAGTTATCCAAAGTCTGCTGAAACGGAAAGAAGCGACTTCCATAACGACAGAACATCGTAATGAAAGCGGAATCCCACATGAAGATATTGCCATTGTAGGCCGTATCGATATAGCTGGAAACGAATCCGGAATCTTTTTCGGGAGCCTTGATATTCTTAATTCCGATTTCCCACGCTTTCCAGTACATCTCCACTTCTTTATCGTGGCCTTTCCAGTAGGGCTCGGGTAATATCTTTCGAGCTTCGGAAAACGAAAGCGGACGGATCGTTTGCGGTTTGGCGATCCGATATCCGTTTTCAGTCACCAGAGGTTCTTTCAGGTATGTATTCTTATACGGTAAGCGATACTTCGGTTCCGGTTCGCCGGAAGACGCAGACAACCGAAGCGGCAATGCTGCCGCCCCGGTTGCCAATAAAGCCTTTTTCAAAAAGTTTCTTCTCGATTCCATATCACCGAAGTGTAAGGTTTACCAAAATCGGATTATGATCGCTGATAAACATGGAATCGATCTGCGCATGAATCACTCCGTAACGATTTACATCGACACTGTTCTTCACGAATACGTAATCGATGATGTCGCGACGCTCCATCGGTAGTTTTCCGAAATCATGGAATGTCCATCCCGGTCCCGCGATTACGGGAGAAAGCGACCGACTGTCTTTCACAGCATTCTGATTCGACTTGTCAATCATATCGCGAACCACGCCCGAAGCGGGTTCCGCATTAAAATCGCCCGTCACGATAACCGGCGCGTCACCTGCATATTCGTTGATTCGGTTCAATAATAAAGCGACACTCTCCTGGCGAGCAACGCGACCGACATGATCGAAATGGGTATTGAACGCATAAAACGTGATTCCCGATTCTTTATCCTTCAGCTTTGCCCAGGTTACGATTCTCTCACAAGCGGCATCCCAACCCTTCTCGCCGACAGCTTCGGGGTTCTCGCTCAACCAGAAATTACCCGAATCAAGCAAGTCATATTTTCCGGACTTAAAGAAAAGAGCGCTATATTCCCCTTTTTCAATTCCGTCTTCGCGTCCGACTCCGACCGTTTCGTATTCCGGCAATTCCGATTTCAAGTCTTTCAGCTGATTGGCCAATACTTCCTGCGTACCGACAACATCGGCATCTGCGAAACGGATGGTCTGCGCCACCTCATTCTTCCGGTTGTTCCAGTTATTCAGCCCGTCTTGCGGGTTATCGTAGCGAATGTTGAAAGTCATCACATTCAGATTCGTTTCTTTGGGTTGTTGCGGGCTCGTACACCCGATCGCCAATAAAGGCAATGCAAACAGAGCAAGTTTTTTCATTTGGATCAGTAATTATAATAAGCGGAATAATTGAGTCTTCTTTATTTTTTCGAATACGATTCGGTCAGTAAAGCCGGATATTCGTTATCGACGCGAACGATAAGTTCTCCAAAAAGTGTATTAACCCACGCGAACCATTTGCGCGTAAAATCGGTATCGTCTTCTTTGTGGAATGTCTCATGCATAAAACCCGTGTTCCCATCGGTATTTACCAACTGAGTCAGACAGTCGCGGATCTCATCTTTATCGTCGGAAGTAAGACCTTTCATGATGATACTCATCGGCCAGATATAATCCAGTCCGACATGAGGACCACCGATCCCTTCACCCGCTTTTCCTTTGAAGAAGTAGGGATTGCTTTTACTCCACACGAAGCGACGCGTATTGCGATAGACCGGCTCGTCATTGGCTACATACCCGATGTAAGGAATCGAGATCAGACTCGGAATATTCGCATCATCCATCAGGTTACGACCGCCGTAGCCATCCACCTCGAACGCATAGATCTTTCCGTATTCGGGATGATCGACAATTCCGTATTTTCGGATCGCCTGATCCACCTCATCCGACAATGATTGAAGTTCGGAGCGGAAACGCTTGCCTTTTCCCGTCTTATCGATAATCTCACACAACTGACGCATAGAAACCACCGCGAACATATTGGACGGAATCAGGAAGCCGAACATCGTCGCATCATCGGAAGGACGAAACGCAGAAAAAATCATTCCGACCGGATTAACCGGACTTCCATATCCTTTGTTCAGCATCGTATCTCCCTGACTTTCCGTTTCTCGCATAAACGAATAAGGACCTACATCCTCTTTCCGCTGTTGCTCTTTGAATGTCTTCAAGGTGAGTTCAACCGATTTTTCCCAATCATCGCCGAATACGGACGTATCTCCGGTCGCTTTCCAATAGTAATATGAAAGACGTACGGGATAACAAAGAGAATCGATTTCCCATTTGCGTTCATGGAGTTCTTTTTTCATCTCGGTCATATCCGTTTCCCAATGGCTACCGGTAGGGCCGTCATTGAAGGCATTCGCATAAGGATCAATCTGGATGCATTTGAACTGACGCAGCAATAACCCTTTGACCATATCCGCCAATTTAGGATCGGAAGAAAGCAGGGCCAGATAAGGCCATACCTGAGCAGAAGAGTCTCGAAGCCACATCGCTTCGATATCGCCCGTAATCACAAACGTATCGGGAGTCTTTCCGGAAGGAGTGTATTTGACCGTCGTATCCAATGTATTCGGGTAGCAATTCTCAAAAAGCCAAGCCAGCTTTTGATCTTTGATGCGGGTTTTCACGTCGGCGATCTTCGCATCGACCGCTTCGGACACAAACTGACGCTGCGGTTGAGGAGGACGTTGGCACGGATACGCGCCGGCAGACTGAGCCACTCCCGCCGCACCCATCGCGGCACGAAGCATGAACATTGAGCCAATCATCGCCAATGCACCATACTTTCTATATTTTCATCTCGTATGCATGGTTTCATATGAATGAGATTAATCGTATCAATGTAATTAGCGAGCAGCCGGGATCGGCGCGCATGAAGCTGAACCCGGTGGCTTCCATGCCCATT
>CAMTOW010000064.1 GCA_947074245.1 uncultured Bacteroidales bacterium
TATCGACAAGAGATGTTTCTGCCGGAAATTCTTGAACAGGCTTTCGAGACAGCCCGAATAGAAACAGAAGCGGGAAGCCGTTCTCTTGTTCGAGAAACAATCGTATTGGTACAAGAGAACCCAGAGGAAACAGAGATCGCGCCTCAACCTTTTTTATTATCACCTATCGTCATCTGCTGGTTCTTGTTTTTTCTATTCTTGACAATAGCATTGTTCGAATTGAAACGGGGTCGGATCTTCCCGATTGTGGACACATTCGTATTTCTTCCGGCAGGAATGACAGGATGCGTACTGTTTTTTCTAAATTTCGTTTCAACACACCCCGTTGTAGATCATAATTTCAATTGTATCTGGTTACAACCGCTGGATTTATTCGCCGCGGTATTTGTTTGGGTAAAATCGACTAAAAAAATTCTATATTATTATCATTTTGCTAACTTTGTGATCTTATTATTGTTGTTGATTTGCTATGCGTGGATACCGCAGCATTTTAATGCGGCATTTTTTCCGATAATAGGCATCATCATGATGCGTTCAGCTTTGCATATTATATTTGGACTGAAAAAAACTCACTTTTCATGAATCGTCTTCTGACTTCTCTTATTGTCGTACTCGCTGCTGCGAACCTGAATGCCCAGCAGATGGCTGAGCTTCCGAAGCTCGTCGTCGGTATTACGGTCGACCAGTTAAGAGGAGATTATCTTCAATACCTTTATCAGGCGTTCGGAGAAAAAGGATTCAAACGACTGATGCGCGACGGAGCATTTTACGAAAACGTAAATTTCGACTTCGACAATCCGGACTGCGCATCCGCGATGGCAACTATCTTTACAGGAGCCTATCCTTATTACAACGGAATCATCTCCAACTCCATCTTCAATCCTTCGACTTTGCGTGTCGAATCGGTGATGCATGACCTGAAATTCATGGGAAACTTCACCAACCAGACCGTATCTCCAGCCGGCATTCTTACTTCTACCCTCACGGACGAACTGAAATCCGCATCCAACGGATTCAGCCAGGTATATGCTTTCGCGCCCAATATGGAGCAAGCTCTTATCAGTGGCGGACACGCTGCCAACGGAGCTTTCTGGATTGACGACATCAACGGAAAATGGGCCACTTCTACCTATTATAAAGACGTGCCGTGGTATATCGACCGTTATAATCGAAACGAAGGTCTCGATAAACGCATCGACGATGCGGAGTGGACTCCGATGCTTTCCGTAAGCGAATACAAGTTCATCCCTTACCTTTCCGGAGACTGGAGTTTCAAACATAAGTTCAATCGGATTAGAAAAGACCAATACCGTCAGTTCAAAACCAGCGCATTGGTCAATGATGAGATTAACAAAATCGTAGAATTATTCCTAAAAAACTCTGCGATCGGTCAGAAAAAGAATCCTGATTTTCTCAGCATCACCTACAACGCCGGTACTTATCTGAACGGAAGCGTACAACAATATTCACTAGAGACACAGGACACCTACCTGCGTCTGGACAAGAACATCGGCGCTCTTCTGGACATGATCGACAAAACAGTAGGATTGAACAACGCGTTTATCTTCCTGACGTCGACAGGCAACTTCAATACAGAGATCAAACCGGCAGAAAAATACAATATTCCGACCGGAGAATTTCATCCAAAACGTTGCGCGGCGTTGCTGAACACCTATCTGATGGCGATCTATGGTTCGGAAAACTGGGTTTTGGGATATCATAACCAGCAGATCTATCTCAACCGACGCCTGATCGAAAACAAAAAAGTAGATCTACACGAGATCCAGATCAAAGCCGCAGAGTTCGTGGTTCAGTTTTCGGGAGTTCAGGACGTTGTCACTTCCCATCAGCTATTGCATGGCAACTGGAATGAGAAAATCAACGAATACAAGAACGGATTCCATCGCAAATTGTCCGGAGATCTACTCATCGCCATTCAACCGGGCTGGGATATCATTTACGAAGACATCAATACAGATAATATATCCGTACGCAAAGACGGCATTCCGGCTCCGCTGATCCTTTATGGACCGCAAGTGGAAAGCCAGCGGGTCAATCGGGTAATCGACGCAACCGAAATAGCACCGACTGTTTCGAGAATTTTACGGATTCGTTCTCCCAATGCTTGTGATGCGCTCCCTTTGCCGGAATTACAGTAAGTTTTTACACTTATTCCGGAATATCGCTTTCTGAATGAGCGAATTAATTTAATTTTACACGCGGATCTTATTCCGCTCAACAATTCTAAAACAGAACACATTACATACTATGGGACTAAATGATTTCCTAAAAAAATTCTTTGGAAACAAATCACAGAGAGACCTCAAAGAGATTCAGCCTTATGTCGATCGCATCAACGCGATTTATCCTGAAATTGCGGCTTTGACAAACGATGAGCTTCGTCAGCGTACACAAGACGTGATGCAGCGTTTGCAAGACGCCGTAGCCGAGGATAAATCCCGCATCGTGACGCTGAAATCTGATATCGAAAATCTTGAAATAGACGAGCGTGAAGAAAAGTGGTCGGAAATCGACCGTTTGGAAAAAGGAATCATCGAGAAATATGAAACAGTTCTTGACGAATCACTTCCGGAAGTTTTCGCCATCGTAAAAAATACAGGTTACAGATTCTCACAAACGGATGAGATCGTAGTGACCGCAAGCGACTTCGACCGCGAACTTGCGGTTACGAAAGACTTCGTACGCATCGAAGGAGATAATGCTATTTACAACACGACCTGGAGCGCGGGCGGTAACCTGATGAAATGGGAAATGATCCATTACGACGTACAGTTGTTCGGGGGTACCGTATTGCACAAAGGACGTATCGCGGAGATGGCTACCGGTGAGGGTAAGACACTCGTTGCAACCCTTCCTGTATTCCTAAACGCACTGACACGCAACGGGGTACACATCGTTACGGTGAATGATTATCTGGCAAAACGTGACTCTGACTGGATGGGACCATTGTATATGTTCCATGGATTGTCGGTTGATTGTATCGACCGTCATCAGCCCAACTCAGACGCACGTCGCAAAGCTTATGAAGCCGACATCACATTCGGAACAAACAATGAGTTCGGTTTCGACTACCTGCGTGACAATATGGCGATCAGCCCGAAAGATTTGGTACAGCGTAAACACAACTACGCGATCGTCGATGAGGTGGACTCTGTACTAATCGATGATGCTCGTACGCCGCTGATCATCTCCGGCCCGGTTCCGAAAGGAGAAGACCAGATGTTCGAACAATTCTGTCCACGCGTCGAACTGATCGTGAAAGAGCAGAAAAACATGACTACCAAATTATTGGTAGAGGCTAAACAGAAATTATCATCAGACGATTCGAAAGTACGTGACGAAGGCGCCATCCTGCTTTATCGTACCTACAAAGGATTGCCGAAGAACTCGGCATTGATCAAATATCTCAGCGAACCGGGAATCAAAGCGGCTATGCTGAAAGCGGAAGAGTTTTATATGCAAGACAATATGCGTCAGATGCATATCGTTACTGATCCGTTGTATTTCGTAATCGATGAAAAAAACAATAGCATCGAATTGACTGACAAAGGAATCGACCTTTTGACAGGAAACTCAGACGACCCGGAATTCTTCGTATTACCGGATATCGGTTCTCAAATCTCAGAATTGGAACACTCTAATCTGCCTGATGACGAGAAAGCGGCTAAAAAAGATGAGTTGATGCAGAACTATGCCGTAAAAGCGGAGCGTGTTCATACAGTCACTCAGCTTTTGAAAGCCTATACGATGTTTGAAAAAGACGTTGAGTATGTGGTGATGGACAGCAAGGTGAAGATCGTTGACGAGCAGACCGGCCGTATTATGGAAGGACGCCGTTATTCAGACGGGCTACACCAGGCGATCGAAGCGAAAGAGCGCGTAACGGTGGAGGCTGCTACTCAGACATTCGCTACCATTACGCTTCAGAACTACTTCCGTATGTACAACAAACTATCGGGTATGACCGGTACGGCGGAAACGGAAGCAGGCGAGCTATGGGACATCTATAAATTGGATGTGGTTTCGATTCCTACCAATCGTCCGATTGCAAGAAACGACATGAACGACCGCGTTTACAAAACGAAACGCGAAAAATATACGGCAGTAATCGACGAAATCGAAAAACTTGTTGAGGCCGGTCGCCCGGTATTGGTTGGTACGACTTCGGTTGAAATTTCCGAATTGCTCGGAAAAATGCTAACCATGCGTAAGATCAAGCACAATGTCTTGAATGCAAAACTACACCAGCGTGAGGCCGATATCGTATCTCTTGCCGGACAAGCAAAAACAGTAACGATCGCAACCAATATGGCAGGTCGCGGTACCGACATCAAACTATCGCAAGCGGTGAAAGACGCGGGCGGTTTGGCGATCATCGGTACGGAAAGACATGAATCGCGTCGTGTAGACCGTCAGCTTCGCGGACGTGCGGGACGCCAGGGAGATCCGGGTTCATCCGTATTCTACGTATCGCTTGAGGATGACCTGATGCGTCTGTTCTCTTCCGACCGTATCGTGAAAGTGATGGACAAACTTGGCTTCGAAGAGGGCGAGATGATCGAACACAACATGATTTCAAAATCAATCGAACGCGCTCAGAAGAAAGTTGAAGAAAACAACTTCGGTATCCGTAAACGCCTTCTAGAATATGACGACGTAATGAACGCTCAGCGTGAGGTGATCTATACCAAACGCCGCCATGCTCTCATGGGCGAACGTATCGGAATCGATATCATGAACATGATGTATGACGCAGCGAAAGCAATCGTTGACGAATATCATGAAATGAACGATTACGAGGGAATGCAGCTTGAAGTGTTCCGTATCTTCTCTATCGAAATGCCGATCGCGGCAGACGATCTGAAAGGGACTAAAGCTGACGCTTTGACCGATATGATCTTCAATACGGCGATGGAATCATTCAAACGCAAAAACGAACGTCTGGCTGAGATCGCCAATCCGGTAATCCGCCAGGTATTCGAGCAACAAGGCGCAATGTATGAAAACATCATGATTCCGATTACTGACGGAAAACGTATGTATAACGTATCTTGCAACTTGAAAGAGGCATACGATTCGGAGTCGAAGTCGATCATCAAGTCATTCCATAAATCGATTCTTCTTCATACGATTGACGAAGCTTGGAAAGAGCATTTGAGAGATCTGGATCAGCTACGCCAATCGGTACAGAACGCCAGCTACGAACAGAAAGACCCTCTTTTGATTTACAAACTGGAGTCATTCGGTCTATTTAAGACAATGATCGATACAATCAACCGAAAAACGATCAAAACCTTAATGCGTGGACAAATTCCGGTAAGAGAACCGGAAGAAGTAAAACAAGCTGCCCCTGAGCAGAAACAGGATTTCAGTAACATGAAGACTGAAAAGGATCAGATCGGCGGAACCGGCGCTAACGCGGTTAATCAGATTGAAAAGCCGAAAAACCAGCCTGTTCAGGCTGATAATCATATCGGACGTAACGATCCTTGTCCTTGTGGAAGCGGTAAAAAATATAAGAATTGTCACGGAGCACATTAATTCGTCTCCGATCTGAAAGAAAAATCAGACATCCCTATAAAAAACGGAGAGCTTCATATGGCTCTCCGTTTCTGTTTATAAGCTATATCTCTATCGAATCCTAAAAAAGATCGTATGAACTTACCTGACTTTTATATAGAACTAGAAAATGTGCGCTTTCATGCACGACACGGGGTAATGAAGCAGGAGCGAATTACCGGAAATGAATTTGAAGTGAACCTGAAAGTAAAAACTGATTTTGCATCGGCGCTCGAAAGCGATAATCTCGATAATACAATCAGTTATGCTGATATTTATGATGTGATCAAAACGGAAATGATGAAACCCTCCGATCTGATCGAGCACGTTGCAGGTCGAATATTAAAGCGTTTAATTGAGAATTGGCCTCAACTCGATTCTATCTACCTAAAGGTATCCAAACTGAATCCCCCCATACCCGGAGAAGTAGCTAAAGCATCCGTCGTATTGGACTGGAAAAAATAGAAAGAATGATTCTTAACGAAAAAGCCGTTTTACATACAAGATTTCATGTATGCAAAACGGCTTTTATTCTCATATCTTATATTTATCGTACTACGATGCGTTTATTGTATTTCGCACCATTTCCTGATACAGAAACAACGTATACGCCTCGTCCGGGTAGTGATATTTGTTTCATCTCGATCGAGTGAATACCTATCAACGCGCCAACCGCATCATAAATCGCGATCTGATCATATCGTTCGGAAGAGCTTTCGCCGATATACAAGATATCGCCTTCAACTCGCATCGTCAATTCCTCATCGCCTACAGAACGAATTCCGTCTGCCGAATCGATCGTAAGCAGAACAGGCTGCATCACCGCTCCCATTCCTGTCGCATAAACAGACCAACCGCCAATCAATGACTCATCTTTAGAAACCCCCAGCACATTTTCGATCATCGACCCATTGTAACCGTAGTTATCGGACATATATTGCGACAACGACTGATACTCTTTATTTTTATAAATGAATGCGCTTCCCATATAGCCGGTAGCCCCATAAGCATCTCCTGTATCGGTAACCACAGAAACCATACCGCCCTCGGCAATATATTCGCGGCCGTTCTCTTGCGTCCATATAAACGGCTTCTCTCCATAAGCTCCAAACGGGTCGAAGTAGCCACCTGCATAACGACCATTCGGGCTGATGGAACGAGTTACACCATAGTAGAAGTAATCATCACTATCCAAATCGAACGTTTCGCCATCCACACGGATTAATTCGCCACCATTCAGCCAAACGGCCGGGCTAACAGCTCCTTCTTCATGTTCAGCCTTTCCTGCCCAAACCTCAGCATTATCCGAAACAGAATAGAGAAAACCGCCCTGACCATGTAACGTAGAACCGGTATACTCCTGCAATACTCCGTTTTTCCAGATTGCAGGAATGTATTTGAAATTATCCTGAATCAAATAACCGGCCACAATTGATCCGTCCGGCGATATGTAATTCGCATCGCCATCCATGCCGTTACCTCTCGGAACAATCGTTGCCTTCCGAGGCAAAGCAGTCCAAACACCGTCTTTCCACGTTCCGGGGATCATACTCGGAAAACCATCATTGTCGAGGGTATTTTCATCCAAGAAACATCCCGCAACCGTCCCGTCATCAGCCACAGAAGTAGCCCATGCCTGATTTTCGAAAGACCCTTCTAGCACCTTAATCTCATCTGTTTCGCGATCCCACATAAAAGAATTTCCAGTGAACTCTCTACTACATCCCACAGCAAAACGTCCATTAGCCGAAACATTTTGGAATGATCCACCAAAGACGAAATCCTCTTCAAAATAACGTACTTTTACTTCCGCTTGATTCTGAGCAGTTGAAATCAACGGACTGATCGCCAGTCCTAAAACAAGAATGTAATAATTTCTCATAAATTTTAAATTGATAATAAAATAATAAGAGAGAAAATGCTTCAATGACAATTCATAGTCGCAGCATTATTAAAATTACATTATATATTATATTATTTGTTTATTTTAATTGTTTATTTTTTTGCCATTCTGCTCGAAAAAAGAACTTATACTATACCAAAGATGCAATTGATTCTCATCCAGGAAGTAAAATGCATAAAAAACGTCCTTTCAAGCAATGCTTAAAAGGACGTTCAATTATATCTTATATCGGATGGAATTCTATCTATCAGATAAAAACAATTGGTTTAGACAACCAAGAATCTAATGATCAATCTCGTTCGAGATAGGTATAACCATACAAGCCGGAACGATAATTTGAAAGGAACTCACGTCCCTCTTCCGGTGTAATTTTACCAGCTTTCATAGAGCGTGTCACCCAACCTTCAACGTTACGAACAAGTTTACGGGGATTATAATCTACATAATCCAAAACATCAGCGACAGTCTCACCGTCATAAACCTGATCAATTTCGTAGCGATCGTTGTAAACACTGATATGAACCGCATTGGTATCCCCAAACAGGTTGTGAAGATCACCGAGAATCTCTTGATAAGCTCCTACCAAGAAAACACCGATATAATAAGGCTCGTGCGGATTCAACTGATGAACCGGAAGATTATACGGGTTATTTTGAGTCGCAATGAAGTTGTCTATTTTACCATCGGAATCACATGTCATATCCTGAATGGTAGCCGTACGACTCGGTTTCTCATTCAAGCGATGTATCGGTATGATCGGGAAAATCTGATCAATAGCCCAAGAATCCGGTAATGACTGAAACAAAGAAAAATTACAGAAATATTTATCCGGAAGCATTTTAGCGATACGACGGAGTTCCTCCGGAGCATGCTTCAACTCTTGCGACATTTTCAATATTTCGCGAGCGACAGACCAAAAAAGACGTTCTACCTGAGCACGGGTACGCAGATCCAACATTCCCAAACTGAAAAGATCCAAAGCTTCTTCACGAATTTGCAACGCATCATGCCATGTTTCAAGCAAGCGAGGCTGACTGATATTTTCGTAATTGGCATAAAGTTCTTTCACCAACTCATGGTCTGTGTCATGTATATCCTCTTTCGGATCCCATTCCGGCAATTTAGCCGTTTCCAATACCTCAAAAACCAATACGGAATGATGGGCTGTAAGAGAACGACCGCTTTCAGTAATAATATTCGGGTGAGGAAGTTCATTTTTTTCACAAGCTTCAACAAACGCAGCTACCGAGTCATTCACATATTCCTGAATTGTGTAGTTCATGCTGCTTTCGCTGGTTGATGAGCGACTACCATCGTAATCAACACCCAAACCACCACCGATATCGGTAAACTCTACACTATAACCCATTTTACGAAGCTGCACATAAAACTGAGCTGCTTCAAGATCGGAAGAGCACACGTCTGAACTCCAGTCACTCCGGAGAATCTCGT
>CAMTOW010000065.1 GCA_947074245.1 uncultured Bacteroidales bacterium
CCCAGATCTACCCTAATCTTAACACTCTTTCCCTACACGACGCTCTTCCGATCTAGTCGAACATATCAACACCACGCTCAATCCCTTCCAGAATATTAGCCGGTGTACCTACGCCCATCAGATAGCGCGGTTTTTCTTTTGGAAGGATCTCGTTGACTACCTCGATCATCTCATACATCTTTTCGGTCGGTTCCCCAACGGCAAGTCCGCCGATCGCGTTTCCGTCAGCTCCTTTTTCGGCGATGTTGTGAGCGGCGCGTCTGCGTAGCTCCGGATAGGTACATCCCTGAACGATCGGAAACAAAGTCTGGCGATAACCATATTTTCCTTCCGTTTCATTCACGCGTTTGATGCAACGATCCAACCAGCGCTCGGTAAGTGCCAATGATTTTTTCGCGTAGTTATAGTCCGAATCTCCGGGAGGACATTCGTCAAACGCCATCATGATATCCGCTCCGATGGTCCGTTGGATGTCCATCACGCGTTCCGGAGTGAACAGGTGTTTCGAACCGTCGATATGCGATCTGAAGTGCGCGCCCTCTTCGGTCAGTTTTCGATTCCCGGATAAAGAAAATACCTGAAAGCCGCCACTGTCCGTAAGGATCGGTCGGTCCCATCCGTTGAATTTATGCAAACCTCCCGCTTGCTCAAGAACTTCCAGTCCCGGACGCAAATAGAGATGATACGTGTTTCCTAAGATGATCTGAGCTTTCACTTCGGTACGCAATTCCGGAATATGAACCGCTTTTACGCTGCCTAAAGTCCCTACCGGCATGAAGATAGGGGTCTGAATCTGTCCATGATCGGTTGTGATGAGTCCCGCTCTGGCATCAGAATTCTTATCTGTATACTGTAATTCGAAATCCATTGATAAAAAATTTTGCGCAAAGATAACCGTTTGATAGCAGATACAATGTCATATACTTTGACAAAACGTCACAACTTTTCAAAAAGTGAGTAAATGAAGCATAACATTCAGTCAGTTTTTAGTGATGGCACACTCCTTGAACCCATCCTTTCAAAGAGGTGAATATGTGCCTCATAGGGCTCTTGAACCAATTTAAATGAAGTGTTGTTCTATATAATAACTTAATTAGTTAGCATATGAATTTTAATAATTTCACCATTAAATCTCAAGAGGCGGTTCAAAAAGCGATCAATCTTGTTCGTGATAACAGTCAACAAGCCATAGAACCGGCTCATATCATGATGGGCGTCTTAGACGTTGGGGAAAATGTGACGAATTATCTGCTTCAGAAATTAGGCGTAGCCATTCCTAATTTCCGAACACTGATTCTGAAGCAAATACAATCTTATCCGAAGGTTTCGGGTGGATCCGAACCTTATCTGAGTCGTGAGGCAAACGCCGCGTTACAAAAAGCAAACGACTATTCGCGTCAGATTGGCGATCAGTTCGTTTCGCTCGAAGCGGTTCTGATGGGATTGCTGTTGGGTGGCGGTACGGTATCCAATATGATGAAAGATGCCGGTTTTACCGAAAAAGAACTCAAAGCAGCCATCGACGGATTGCGTAAAGGGCAGAAAGTCGATTCTCAATCGGCCGAAGATACCTACGATGCGCTCAATAAATATGCCACCAATCTCAATGAATTGGCTCGTACGGGTAAGCTTGATCCGGTTATCGGTAGAGATGAAGAGATTCGGCGCGTATTGCAGATTCTGAGTCGTCGTACCAAAAACAATCCGATTTTGATCGGTGAACCGGGAACCGGTAAGACTGCGATTGCCGAAGGTCTCGCGCATCGTATCATTCGTGGCGACGTTCCGGAAAACCTGAAAACCAAACAGATCTATTCGTTGGATATGGGAGCATTGGTAGCCGGGGCGAAATACAAAGGCGAATTTGAAGAACGGTTGAAGTCGGTCGTGAATGAAGTACAGAGCGCCGAAGGCGAAATCATTCTTTTTATTGATGAGATCCATACGTTGGTTGGCGCAGGTAAGGGCGAAGGTGCCATGGATGCTGCCAACATTCTGAAACCGGCCTTGGCTCGAGGCGAACTCCGTTCGATCGGAGCGACCACTTTGGACGAGTATCAGAAATACTTCGAAAAAGACAAAGCGCTCGAACGTCGTTTCCAGACGGTTATGGTGGACGAGCCCGACGAAGCATCTGCGATATCCATCTTGCGTGGTTTGAAAGAACGATATGAAAACCACCATAAGATCCGTATCAAAGACAATGCGATCATTGAAGCCGTTAAGCTTTCCGACCGCTATATTACCGATCGTTTCCTTCCGGATAAAGCGATCGACCTGATTGACGAGGCTTCTGCCAAACTTCGGTTGGAAAGAGATTCCGAACCGCAGGCGCTTGATGAGATCAGCCGTCAGGTGATGCAGTTGGAGATCGAGCGTGAGGCGATCAAATGGGAGAACGATAAAGCCAAACTGGAAATCCTGAATAAAAACATTGAGGATCTCAAAGAAGAAGAAAAGAAACTTCGTAGTAAATGGCAATCCGAAAAAGAACTGATTGACAGGATTCAGGCGAGCAAAGTTGAAATAGAAAATCTGAAATTCCAGGCCGAACAGGCCGAACTTGCCGGCGATTACGGGAAAGTGGCCGAGATTCGCTATTCCAAACTGGGGCAGATCGAAGAGCAGATCAAAGAGATTCAGCAACAACTTCATCAGATGCAAGGCGAGTCCGCAATGATCAAAGAAGAAGTGGATGCCGAAGATATCGCGGATGTAGTATCTAAATGGACCGGTATTCCGGTATCGAAGATGCTGCAAAGCGAAAAAGAAAAACTGATCTATCTTGAAGCAGAACTTCACAAACGCGTCGTAGGCCAGGATATGGCGATAGAAGCGGTGTCGAATGCGATTCGTCGTAGTCGCGCCGGATTGGCCGATCGTCGCCGTCCGCTAGGTTCGTTCCTGTTCCTGGGTACTACCGGTGTCGGTAAGACCGAGTTGGCGAAAGCTTTGGCCGAGTTCTTATTCGATGACGAGAAGATGATCACCCGTATCGATATGAGCGAATATCAGGAGAAATTCAGTGTGACCCGACTCTTTGGTCCTCCTCCGGGATATGTCGGATATGAAGAAGGCGGTCAGCTGACAGAGGCGGTTCGTCGCAAACCATACTCCGTTGTGTTGTTTGATGAGATCGAGAAAGCCAATCCGGATGTATTCAATGTGCTTCTTCAAGTTTTGGATGAGGGGCATCTTACCGATAATAAAGGACGCCTGATCAACTTCAAGAATACGATCATTATCATGACGTCCAATATGGGATCGCCGTTGATTCGGGATAATTTCGCAAGAATGAACGATTCCAATCGTGAAGAAGTGATTGAAACGACCAAAGACCAAGTGATGGGATTGTTGAAACAAACGATCCGTCCGGAATTCTTGAATCGTATCGATGAGGTGGTCATGTTCTCTCCTTTGAACGAACATGAGATCGGCGAAATCGTTGAATTGCAGATGAAAGGGGTTGAGAAGATGCTTGCGGAAAATGATGTGAAGCTTACCATAACTCCGGCTGCACGCGAATTCCTGACTCGAGAAGGATATGATCCTGAATTTGGGGCTCGTCCGGTTAAACGTGCGATCCATAAGTTTGTATTGAATCAGCTTTCTAAAGATTTGATTTCAAATACGATCGATAAGACAAAACCGATTGTAGTGGATTGCAAAGACAATGCTTTGATTTTCAGAAATGAATATCTGCCGGCTCACGATCCGAACAAAGAAGATGCTCCTTCCGAAAAGAAAGATGAGAAAGCGGAAAAGACTGAAAAGAAGAAAGATAAGAAAGGGGAATCCAAAGAGAAAAAGTAACCCTTTTTGATTAAGAATAGAATAGGCTGTCTGACTTAATGATCAGACAGCCTATTTTTTGTTTTCAGAACCGAGTCAAATCAATTCCAATCTATTTTATTGTCGGTGTTCAATTGGTTATTACCGAAATAGGTCGGGTCGTCTCTCGAGGTGAGAACGAGGTCTTCACGACTTTATTTCGAACGGATCGTTCCGATCCGAAATCTGAAGAGTTTTCTTTTCGGATATTTTCTTCCTCCTGTATTCTCGATAGCAACAGTTCCATAGCCTGCTTCCCGATCTCCTTGCCGTCCTGATCGATCGTGGTCAGCATCGCGTCGCTGTTTTTAGCTACATAGCCATCCGCAAACGTAATAATCGATAAATCTTCCGGCACGTTTTTGCCGGCTTTTTTTGCCGCGTGAAGCACTCCGGACGCAGCCTGATCGTTGATGACGAAGATCGCATCGGGTGGATTCGCACCGTTCAGTACGCGCGGAGTCAATTCTTTCGCATCTTCCCAGTTGTCACATTCATAAACCAATTCCGGATCAAACCGAATATGATATTTGCGGAGAGCATCGAGATAGCCGTTCTTCCGATTCTTTGTTATTTCCAGATGCGGAGTCGAACCGAAGAATGCGATTCGTTTGCAGCCGGTCCGAATCAGATATTCGACCGCCTGAAACGCCCCCTGATAATCGTCCACGACCACCTTGTCGGTCAGTAATCCCGTACAGATCCGGTCGAAAAACACCAACGGGATATGCTTGCGGATCACATCCTCGAAATGCGTATAGTCAACCGTCGATTTGGATAGGGAAACAAGAATGCCCGATACCCGCGCATTCAGAAGCGAGGTAATGTTTTTCTTTTCTTTCTCAACGTCTTCATTGCTTTGGCTGATGATGATCGTATAGTTGTTTTCTTCTGCGGCTTTTTCCATTCCGTCTAATATGGATGCAAAGAACGGATTGCTGATTTGAGGAAGTATGACGCCGATGACATTCGATTTTTTGGTTCGTAAACCTGCTGCCATCGCATTGGGTTGGTAATTATGATCGTGCGCGTATTTCTTTATTTTTTCACGGGTGGATGCTCCGATCGTAGGGTCATCCCGCAACGCACGCGATATGGTTGAGGTAGATAGGTTAAATTCTTTTGCAATGTCTTTGATTGTAAGCGCATCTTTCCTCATTTGTGTGTAATATATGTAATTTTCGGTTAATTTTATAGGTCTTAACTCACAATCGATTGTGTTGTGAAATTGCTATTTTTTAGATAGTTACAGTATCGTATCGGTCTGGTTCGCTATATCTTTGCATTACTGAAAATTACTCAATAGATACGGTTTGAGCTTATCTTCTGAAATTACGAATCGCGATGTTTCATCACGCAGCGTTTTCAAAGTGAATCAGAATCATATGCTTATTAAACAATTATTCTGAACGGAAACAGATTCATTACGTTATTACTGTAATCACATTACAATAGAAAAACAAATAATCAAACGATCTGTTTTCTTTAAACTAAAAATCAATTTAGCATTATGAATAAAATCAGAACTTCTCTCGGATTTCTTCTCCTTACGTCTGCTGCAGCCGCGTTTGCAACCGATGTGAATTCTCCAAACGGAAATGTTCGTCTTTCATTCAATCTTTCACCTACGGGCGAGCCGATTTATGAGATGACCTATAAAGGCAAGCCGGTTGTTTTGCCTTCGAAATTGGGTTTGGAAGCAAAAGATGATATTGATTTGACCAAAGGATTTAAAATCGCCAACGAAAAGACTTCATCATTCGATGAAAGCTGGGAACCTGTTTGGGGTGAGGTGAAAACGATCCGCAACAATTATAATGAACTTGAGGTTGACCTAAAACAACCGGAAACCAATCGCGATATGACTCTTCGCTTCCGTGTATATGATGACGGAGTCGGTTTCCGATACGAATTTCCAGAACAGCCGAATCTGAACTACTTCGTCGTAAAAGAGGAGAAAACTCAGTTTGCCATGGCTGGAGATCACAAAGCGTTTTGGTTGCCTGGCGATTATGATACGCAAGAGTATCATACGACCACATCAAACCTTTCTGAGATCAGAACGAAGATGCCGGAAGCTGTGACGTTCAACACTTCTCAGACTCCGTTTTCCGAAACCGGTGTGCAGACTCCGTTGATGATGAAGAGCCAAGACGGGCTTTATATCAACATTCACGAAGCCGCCCTGATCGATTATGCGGCGATGCATCTCGAACTCGATGATAAGAATATGGTGTTCGAGTCTCATCTGACTCCAGACGCGAAAGGAGATAAAGGTTACTTGCAGACTCCGGTCAATACGCCGTGGAGAACGGTATTGGTGAGTGATGACGCGCGTGATATTCTGGCTTCGAAAACCATTTTGAACCTAAACGAACCGACCGCTTTTGAAACGACCGATTGGATCAAACCGGTAAAATACGTTGGGGTATGGTGGGAGATGATCACCGGAAAGAGCTCTTGGGCTTATACCGATCTGCCTTCTGTGAAGTTGGATGAAACAGATTATACAAAAACTCAACCGAATGGCAAACATGCTGCCAATACGGCTCATGTAAAAGAATATATCGACTTCGCCGCAAAACATGGTTTTGATGCCGTTCTTGTGGAAGGTTGGAATACCGGTTGGGAAGACTGGTTTGCGAAATCGAAAGACTATGTGTTTGACTTCGTAACTCCTTATCCTGACTTCGACGTGGAAGAACTTCGCGACTATGCGAAATCGAAAGACGTTAAGCTGATGATGCATCACGAAACTTCAGGTTCGGTACGTAACTATGAGCGTCATATGGATCAGGCTTATCAGTTTATGGTCGATAACGGTTATAACTCGGTGAAAAGCGGTTATGTAGGCGATATCATCCCGCGTGGTGAGTATCATTACGGACAATGGATGGTGAATCACTACCTGTATGCAGTCAAAAAAGCTGCTGATTATAAGATCATGGTCAACGCTCACGAAGCGGTACGCCCTACCGGTCTTGCAAGAACTTATCCGAACTTGATCGGTAACGAGTCGGCTCGCGGTACGGAATATGAATCATTCGGAGGTAACAACCCCGATCATACAACCATCCTGCCGTTTACTCGTCTGATGGGTGGTCCGATGGACTATACTCCGGGTATTTTTGAAATGGATCTTTCTAAGATGAATCCTGAAAACGGATCGAAAGTGAATACGACTTTGGCTCGTCAGCTTGCTCTTTACGTAACGATGTACAGCCCGTTGCAGATGGCAGCGGATGCGATCGAGAATTATGAGCGATTTATGGATGCGTTCCAGTTCATCAAAGACGTTCCGGTAGATTGGGACGATACCAAGATCATTGAAGCCGAGCCGGGTGATTACATTACCATCGCTCGTAAAGCAAAAGGTAAAGACGAATGGTACGTCGGTTCGACGGTAGATGAAAACGGACATACTTCCGAATTCTCTTTCGATTTCCTAGAACCGGGTAAAAAATATGAAGCGATTATTTATAGCGATGCGCCGGACGCGAACTATAAAACAAATCCGCAGGCTTACGAAATCCGCAAGATGACGGTTACGAATAAGTCGAAACTTAAGCAAAAAAGTGCTCCGGGAGGAGGATTTGCGATCTCTGTCAAAGAGAAGAAGTAATGAGTAATTTTCTATTGAAACAAAGGGACCCCGCGCAAGCGGAGTCCCTTTGTTTTTATATCCGATCGGTTGTTTAAACTTCATTCTTATCGTAACAGAACGGTTTCCTTTAAAACGTTTCCATCCGTTTGATTCCCTGTTTGTTTAACACGATCCGGTATCTTTTGTATTGCACCAGTTCCTGATATTTACATTGAATGATGAAGTTCAGGTAATAGATCTTTTCGCCATGGATGATCTCATAATTGAATTCTCCGTTGGGGGCGAAGAGCGGAATTTCCGGATTGTCCATTTTCCGGATGAAATCCGACAGATTGATGCGTACGATATCGTTTATTCCCGGTACGATATAAGAGTTTACCTTCCGTAAGAGTTTTCCGTTGAGTCGTACCCGTTTGCGAAAAAGCATGATCTTTTCCGTAAAACGCCGGTTTTCGGCTTCGAGCAGGGTCGATCGGTTTCTCATCTCCATGATCTTCTCGGGCACTTTATTGTCGGGTATGAAATCGAAACCTTCCTTGATCCAGCCGATCGTTTGATTTTTGATGCTGATATTCGTTTTATGATCGAAGAACTTCGAACTCAGCTTATGTGCGAAATAATAACGGAGCAGATCTTTGATCCGGTCTTTGAACATATAGCTGATTACCAACGCGATGAAAAGCGGCATCGTCAGGGTTCCGAATTTGCGCTGAAAGCTGAACGCGATTACCGTTGCGAAAATCATCGACATACCGGCAGCTAGGCTGAACGAGACTTGTTCGGCAAGAAAGGTATTCTTTTTCTTCTTGGCGGTCAGGTACAGGTCGCTCTCTATGTATTTCTTCAAGGCTCCGATACGAAACAGAAACTGCTGGTTGTTGGTCGGACTTTTCGTATCCACCATCAGATAGCTGTTCTGCTTCTTATATTCCATTTCTTTCGCGACCAAGACGAACAGATCTCGTTGTAGATTGACCGATTGCTCCGGAAACTTTTTCTGCATGAACTGAATCAACACATAGGTGGAGCGTTCGATCAGATTACATAAGAACTCATCTCCGAACCGGAACAGTTCGATAATCAAAGGCGATATCTGCGGGATATTGATGATCGGAAGCAGGTTTCTATACAAAGCGGAGAGCTGTTCGATCGCCGCTTTGTAATTGGATATGCTTATCGTCAATTGGTTGATGTTCGACTCGCGGCGCACTTTAAACACCTTGTCGCGTATGGCGCTTTTGACGATCGATACGAACATCTTAATCTGTGCCTCATATTCAACCACGGTTTTATCGTTGACCTCCGATGCCAGATTCTGACAGGCGTTTTTCAGAGAATCATACGGGAAATTCGTTTCACTACCCAGTTCCGTCAGGGTATATACCGGAGTAATGAGACGGACGTTCGATCGGATATCCCGATAAAAACGCTCTTTGTCATAATTGAGCGGATTCAAATCCAGGCTGTTCGGTACGAATATCCAG
>CAMTOW010000066.1 GCA_947074245.1 uncultured Bacteroidales bacterium
CAAAGAGAAACTTAATTATAGAATCAGATGAAGAAGCTCATAATTCCTGTAATGGCGCTGGCTTTTTTCACGGCATGTCAGTCGGGAAAGAAAAATGAAGGAGTTGAAAAAGAAAGCCAATCGGTAACAGCTACCAACGAGACACCAACCGCGGCGGCAGATGAGCGCGGATACTTAGTCAGAGTAGGAGAGATGGCTCCGGATTTTACAATGACACTTACCGACGGGAAAACGATGAAATTGTCGGAGCAGCGCGGGAAAGTAGTTATGCTTCAGTTTACGGCAAGTTGGTGTGGCGTTTGTAGAAAAGAGATGCCGTTTATAGAAAAGGATATCTGGAAAAAATATAAGGACAATCCGAAATTCGCTTTATTCGGAATCGACCGGGATGAACCGCTGGAAACCGTTTTGACATTCGCGACGCAAACCGGTGTGACTTATCCGATGGGATTGGATCCGAATGCTGATATTTTTGCTTTGTACGCGGATCGCAAATCCGGTATCACCCGTAACGTTATCATCAATACAGATGGTAAAATAGCGATGCTGACTCGTCTTTTTAACGAAGAGGAGTTTGAGACAATGTGTCAGGAGATTGAAAAACTACTTCAATAAAACACTCGTATGCTATTAATAGATTATAAAGGAGTTTCGGTGACCAGACAAGAGTTGCCGATACTCAAAGACGTAGATTTTCAAGTGAGCAAGGGCGATTTCGTTTATACGATCGGGAAAGTCGGTTGCGGAAAAAGTACGTTATTGAAGACCATATATGCCGAAATACCTCTGGAAGGAGGTGAGGCGCATGTGTTGGAATATAATCTTCGGAAAATAAAACGAAAGAAGATCCCTTACTTGCGAAGAAAGATCGGAATCGTTTTTCAAGACTTCCAATTGCTGACAGACCGATCGGTGACTGCCAATCTGGAGTTCGTATTGCGAGCGACTGGTTGGAAGCGGAAAAATGAGATCCGCGATCGGATTGAAGCCGTGCTGGGGCAAGTGGGAATGCAGAACAAGGGGTATAAAATGCCGCATCAGTTATCGGGAGGAGAGCAGCAGCGTATCGTTATCGCGCGTGCGTTATTGAATTCGCCCGAAATTATATTGGCGGATGAGCCGACGGGAAATCTGGATCCGGAAACCGGTGCGATGATCGTATCGCTGCTGCATGAAATCAGCAGTCGAGGAACAGCCGTGATCATGTCGACCCACAATCATTTGCTTACAAGGGAATATCCCGGCAGAGTGGTGAGAATTGAAAATTGTACATTAGAAGAAGTTGTTCCTGTTGTAATCGAACAAAATGAGGAAGAAGAGGTAATTTTGGTATAGATTTTTCTTTAAAAAGCACAGAAAAATATTATTTTTGCCTTGCAAATGAATGAAGTGGTAGCGGTTTGATGAAAATCGCCACAAATTCGCCAAGTGGATGAGGAAGGTCTCCCTTAATGACGCCCAAACTTAAAATTAAAAAGAGAAAACCTTTAATTAAAAACGGAAATGAAAGTTTTAAAGTTTGGTGGAACATCTGTGGGTTCAGCACAGAGAATAAAAGATGTTGCGAAATTAATCCTTGACGGAGAGCAAAAAATCGTGGTGTTGTCCGCTATGTCGGGAACAACGAATACGCTCGTAGAGATTTCAGATTATCTTTATAAGAAAAACCCGGTGGGAGCCAATGAAATCATCAATACACTGGAACGTAAGTATTTTGATACAATAAATGAGCTTTATTCTACCGACGAATACAAAGCACAGGCTAAAAAATGCATCAAAGCTAATTTTGACTATATCCGTTCGTTTACCAAAGACCTATTTACGTTATTCGAAGAGAAGGTCGTATTGGCACAGGGCGAGTTGATGTCTACAGCGATGATGAATCTATATTTGCAGGAACTAGGCGTGAAATCAATCATGCTGCCTGCTTTGGATTATGCGCGTACCGATAAAAACGCAGAGCCGGATCCCGCTTATATCCGCGAGAAACTGACTGCGATGTTAGAGCATAACCCGAATTTCGAAATTTATATCACACAGGGATATATTTGTCGTAACGCTTATGGCGAGATCGATAATCTTCAACGTGGAGGTAGCGACTATTCTGCATCGTTGATCGGTGCGGCTATCAATGCTGATGAGATTCAGATCTGGACAGATATCGATGGTATGCACAATAATGACCCTCGTTACGTAGATAATACACAGCCGATTCGTCAACTTCATTTTGAAGAAGCCGCGGAATTGGCTTATTTCGGAGCGAAAATTTTGCATCCTACCTGTATCACACCCGCTAAATTGAATAACATTCCTGTAAGATTGCTAAATACAATGGAACCGGCTGCACCGGGTACATTGATTTCAAACGAAACGGAATTGAAAAAAATCAAGGCGGTAGCGGCAAAAGACGGTATCACCGCTATTAAAATCAAATCGGGACGTATGCTGATGGCGCATGGGTTCATGCGTAAAGTATTCGAAATCTTCGAAACTTATCAGACAGCAGTCGATATGGTGACTACATCGGAAGTGGGTGTGTCATTGACTATCGATAATAAACGTCACTTACCGGAAGTTCTTGATGATCTTAAGAAATTCGGTACGGTTACGGTGGATGAGGATATGGTGATCATCTGTGTAGTGGGAGATCTTCAGTGGCAGAATCTTGGTTTCGAGGCGAAAGTCGTAGAAGCCTTGAAAGAGATTCCGGTACGAATGATTTCTTATGGTGGAAGTAACTATAATATTTCGATTCTTGTAGAGGCGAAGGATAAGAAAGCGGCACTACAGGCATTGAGCGATAATCTTTTTAATAAATAACTCCTTTAGGAGATTGTGAATAATAAAGGCGTAAAGATGCATGAAAACTTCTTTGCGCCTTTGTGTTTTCCGATTGTCCCATTACGGATTTAATCAGACGAATAATATATGAAAACAAATTTTCCGGTTGAACAGTTGAGAGGGTTGCAGACTCCGTTTTATTATTATGATATGTCTCTTTTACAAGCGACATTGGATGTCATAAAAAAAGAAACAGCCAAATACCAAGGGTATCATGTGCATTATGCCGTAAAGGCGAATGCGAACGATAAGATCATTAAGTTGATCTGTGACAATGGTTTCGGTGTGGATTGCGTGAGCGGTGGTGAAGTGAAGGCCGGATTGGATGCCGGATGCGCTCCTGAAAAGATCGTTTATGCCGGAGTAGGTAAAGCCGATTGGGAAATCAATCTGGGTTTGGACGCCGATATCTTTTGTTTTAATGTAGAGTCGTTGCCCGAACTTGAAATCATCAATGAACTTGCTGCGCAGAAAGGGAAAGTTGCCCGTATCGCCTTGCGTATCAACCCGAACGTAGATGCCCATACGCATCATTATATCACAACCGGATTGAACGAAAACAAGTTCGGTATCAGCATGGAGCATCTGGACGGGATGATCGAGCGGATCGCATCGATGGCGAATGTCAAGCTGATCGGTTTGCATTTTCATATCGGATCGCAGATTCTCGAAACCGAACCATTCATGAATTTGTGTCTTCGTGTGAATGAGATTCAAGATCAACTTGATGCCAAAGGTGTCAACGTTGAAATTATCAATGTAGGGGGCGGTTTGGGTATCGATTATAAGAATCCGGATCAAAATCCTATTCCTGATTTCGCGGGATATTTCGCCACATTCAATGAACATCTGAAACTTAGAGACGGGCAGGAATTGCATTTCGAATTGGGCCGTGCGGTCGTTTGCCAGTGCGGTTCATTGATCACGAAAGTTCTTTATGTGAAAGAAGGCGTGAATAAGAAATTCGTAATCGTAGATGCAGGTATGAGTGATTTGATTCGTCCGGCATTGTATGGCGCTCATCATGAAATAGAAAATCTTACATCAACGGGTGCAGAACAAACATACGATGTAGTTGGGCCTATCTGCGAATCGTCCGATTGTTTCGGAAAAGAAGAACGTCTGCCGGAAACGAAGCGCGGGGATCTTTTCGCATTGCGGAGTGCCGGAGCGTATGGACAGATTATGGCGTGTCAATATAATTGCAGAACGCTGCCTGCGGCTATCTACTCGAATGAATTGTAAATAATACGAATCGAAAGATTGTAATAAAAGTATAAAGTCTCTTTTCTATCTCAAAAAACAAGATTGAGTTAGAAAAGAGACTTTTTCATTTGAACTAACTTTTTTGAATAGTTGTTATTCAGTAAGAATTTAACTACTAAAAAAGTGTTCATTATGAAAAAAATAATTGCGTTGCTTTTATTGGCCGGTTTGGTTGCAGGTTGTAAAGGTAAAAAGAACAGGCTTCCCGACGGAATGACCGAAAAAGGTTTGGCGGAACATATTGATAAAGAGGAGAAAGGCTATGCCAAAACAGAGGGAACCTGGATTCCAGATACCGTTTATTCGGCAGGGTTGACATATTGTTACGGAACCGTATGGGCCGGGGATCGGCTTTTGATTTCCAACTATGGCGGAGAGAAACTCGATCCGCTATCGGTAGGAGGCAAAGGGTATATCATGCAGTTGAAAGACGGCGTACTATCTGAATATATTCCGGCAGGAGGAGATTTGAATTCTCCTAAAGGGATGGCTATTTACGGAGACTATCTTTTTGTAGCGGATATCAGCAGCGTATTGGTCTACAATATGAAGAACCTGAAAGCGAAACCGCAGGTATTGATGTTGCCTCCGAACAACGTATTCGTAAGCGATGTCGCATTCCGCGATAATTTCCTATATATTTCCGTTCGTGACGCAGCATCGGTTTATATGACCGAAGTGAAAGATCCTGCCAATATGAAGCAGTCGGAAATCGATCTTTATCTTTCGACCGTAAGCGGACCGAACGGTATGACGATCTATAAAGATACGATGTATGTGATGTCGTATCCGGTAAACGATTCGATTGGAGAGCAAAATTCGATATATATGGTTTTGAATATGCTCGACGTGAATCCGATGTTGTATAAACTGGAAAGTCTGCCCGGATATTATTGCGGTATCCAATATGATCCGGTAAGTCGGATGGTGTATTATACCGATGATTTGAATGGTCAGTTGCGCAGTATCGATATGGCTACGGGCGATAACAAAGTGATTTTCCCTGAACATATCTTGTTGGCTCCGCAAATGCTGACTTTGGCAAACGGTAAACTATATGTTCCGGATGTCGACGAAAGCAAGCTGTATGTATTTACCATACCTAAAAAATAAGATCCATCGATAATTGATTGAATTTATAGCAAAAGCGAAAAGGGAATGACTCTGCAGAATCATTCCCTTTTTCATTTCAGTTGTTGTTGTAGTTTACGTTCGGCGCAGTAGAATGCCGACGTTTATTTTTTTAGATGATCTAATTTCTCATAGACATACCAATATAATCCACCTACGAAGATTGCGCCACCCGCGATATTACCCAATGTGGCAGGCAACAGGTTCTTTATGAACAAGTCATAGAACGAGATGTCAAAACCTTCGAGCATCGCCAGCGGGATAAAAAACATATTCGCAATGCTGTGTTCGTATCCGATCGCCACAAATGTCATTACAGGCCACCAGATACCTAATATCTTTCCGGTAGTGTCTTTCGCAGACATCCCTAACCACATCGCTAGGCAAACCAACCAATTGGCTCCGACTCCTTTTAAAAACGTAACGAAAAACGGATTGGATGTTTTGGCGATAGCGATCTTTCCGATTCCGGACAGCCATGGTTCGTAGTGAGAGATACCGGTCAGATAAACCAGAAAAAAGGTAAAGAACAACGCTCCCACGAAATTGCCCGTCCAAACCAATGTCCAGTTGCGAAATGCCGTTTTCCAGGGTTGGCGTCCACCCATCGTATTGGTGATGAAATAAGCGCAATTGCCTGTAAACAATTCCGCTCCAGCCAAAACGACCAGCATCAAGCCAATCGGGAATGCTGCTCCCATGAGAAGCTTCACCATGCCGGGATTCTCCGACGCGATACCCGGAAAACCATAACCGAACAGAACGGACAAAAGCCCACCCATAGAGATGTATGCGCCAGCCAGAAAACTCAGCACCGCGATTTTTCGGAAACTGTAATTTCCTTTGTCAATAGCTGCTTTCCCTGCATAGGCTACGATTTCCTTCGGAGATAATATGCTCATAAAGTTGTGATAAATCTTAAAAATGCGGGCGCAAATATACAATCTGCCTGAAAAACAGATACTAGCCGATCCCTTAATATGTATGAATTAAATGTTAAATTAACTTTTATGCAATTGTAATCAGCTGTTTCTAACGTCTTTTACTCTTTCTTTTAAAACGTTGCTCTATTCTTCAGGCGGATATTTCGCTATCTTTGCACCCGTTTTAAAACTCCCCAATTATTTTAAAGTACTAATTAACGCTTCCGATCTTCCGATCGGCAGAATAATAATATTATATGGTATCAGTAGACGGATTAACGGTAGAATTCGGTGGAACAACCCTTTTTGAAGATATCTCATTTGTAATCAACGAAAAAGATCGTATCGCCCTTATGGGTAAAAACGGTGCTGGAAAATCAACTCTGTTGAAAATTCTTGCCGGCGCGCGCCAGGCCAGTCGCGGACGTGTATCTTTTCCGAAAGATACCGTGATCGCATATTTGCCGCAGCACCTGCTAACTCAGGATGGGCGCACGGTTTTCGAAGAGGCGTCACAGGCATTCGTTCATCGTTTCGAAATGGAAAAAGAGATCAATGATCTTAACGATCAGTTGGCGACGCGTACCGATTACGAATCAGACTCATACATGGAACTGATCGAGCGAGTTTCGGCATTGAGCGAAAAGTTCTATACGATCGATATGACCCATTTCGATGAGGATGTGGAGAAAACGCTTTTGGGCTTGGGATTCAATCGTGCTGATTTTCAGAAACAGACGAGCGAATTCAGTGGCGGATGGCGTATGCGTATCGAATTGGCCAAGATGCTTTTGCAAAAACCGGATGTCATTCTATTGGATGAGCCGACCAATCACCTCGATATCGAATCAATCCAGTGGTTGGAAGACTTTCTGATCGAAAGCGGAAAAGCGGTAGTGGTTATTTCTCACGACCGTGCTTTTGTCGACAAGATCACTACCCGTACCATCGAAGTGACGATGGGTCGTATCTATGATTATAAGGTAAACTATTCGAAATATCTTGAACTGCGCAAAGAGCGTCGTGCTCAGCAGCAGAAACAATATGAAGAGCAGCAGAAAATGATCCAGGAGAACGTCGATTTCATCGAACGTTTCAAAGGAACCTATTCCAAAACGCTTCAAGTTCAATCTCGTGTGAAGATGCTTGAAAAACTTCAGATCATTGAGGTCGACGAAGAGGATACCTCGGCTTTGCGTCTGAAATTCCCACCGTCTCCGCGTTCGGGAAACTATCCGATCACCGCAAGTTCATTGGGTAAATCATACGGCGAACACTCTGTTTTCGCCAATGCGAACTTCATGGTAGAACGTGGTCAGAAGATCGCATTCGTCGGGCGTAACGGCGAAGGAAAATCGACTCTGGTGAAGTGTATCATGAAAGAATTGGAGCATGACGGCGAATTGGCTTTAGGTCATAATGTTCAGATCGGCTATTTTGCACAGAATCAGGCATCCTTGCTGGATGAGGATCTGACCGTTTTCCAAACTATCGACGACGTGGCGAAAGGTGAGATCCGTAACAAGATCAAAGACCTGCTCGGGGCGTTCATGTTCGGTGGAGAGGCATCTACCAAGAAAGTGAAAGTCTTATCGGGAGGGGAGCGTACCCGTCTGGCGATGATCAAGCTTTTGCTTGAGCCGGTAAATCTGCTGATTCTCGATGAGCCCACCAATCATCTTGATATGAAAACCAAGGATATTCTGAAATCGGCTTTACGGGATTTCGACGGTACGCTGATTGTCGTATCTCACGACCGTGACTTTCTCGATGGCCTGGTAGACCGTGTCTATGAATTCGGAAATAAAAAAGTAACCGAGCATCTCGAAGGAATTTACGAATTTATGGAGCGCAAGCGAATGGATAACCTTCGTGAACTGGAAAGACGCAAGAAATAATTCGAACGATATAAAAAAGGAAGCTGATCAAAAAGCTTCCTTTTTTTGTTTTAAGGATGTCTTTATCAATAAGGTTGGTGAAAATTTGATTGTGTGAGACGAATTACCGATATTCGAAACACAGGCAGAAAAGATATGATAACTTTGATGCGAACTATTTTTTTACCGAGAGAATAACCATACCATGATGACTATCCAATATGAAGACTGGGGTAGAATTGACTATCCCGATGCGTGGAAAAGACAACAAGATCTTTTCGACGAGATGTTGATTTGTAAGAAAAATAAAGAAACTCCGATCAATCGGTGGATCGTTTGCGAACACGCTCCCGTTATAACCTTAGGGAAAAACGGCCATTCCGAAAATCTGCTGATCAATCCCGAATCGTTACAACAAAGAGGCATATTGTATCATAAAACCGATCGTGGCGGCGATATTACGTTTCATGGTCCCGGGCAGATCGTGGGGTATCCTCTTCTCGATTTGGAAGGGCTCGGTATCGGATTGCGCAAATACATCTGGTTGCTCGAAGAACTGATCATCCGCACGATGGCTTCCTATGGCATCGTTTCCGATCGCATTGAGGGCGCTTCGGGGGTATGGTTGGACGTAGATTCTCCTTTTCCCCGTAAGATCTGTGCCATCGGCGTACGAAGTTCCCGCTTTGTGACGATGCACGGATTCGCATTGAATATCAATACCGATCTTTCTTATTTCAATCTGATCAACCCATGCGGTTTCACAAACAAAGGAGTTACCTCATTGGCTCAGGAACTGGGCGGGGCGCAAGATCTGGAGGAGGTAAAAAAGCGTTTACGTGACCATGCGCGG
>CAMTOW010000067.1 GCA_947074245.1 uncultured Bacteroidales bacterium
GATCTTGACAGAGGGAAACGGCATTAATGCCTGATCGGATAAGGTGGGCGAACCGAATAGTTCTCGACCTCCCATGACTGCTCGACGCACGAATGGATGATCGGGGTCGATTCGGGAAGAGTTTAATCGAAACGAACGTGCTGTCATTTCACAACCGGTCTCGTTTCGAAGAATTTCAAAAACCTCTTCGTTCGAATACAATTCATTGGTTCGTACATCCAAAACGAAACTACAGCGATCGGGTACGACATTATGTTGTGTGCCTGCCTGAATCTGGGTAAGGCTGACCTTGACGGCTCCTAATAAGGGGGATATTCGCTCGAAATGAAAGGTTCGTATCTTTTCCAGAATCGGTAACGCTTCATAAATGGCATTGATACCCTCTTCTCGCGCTGCGTGTCCCGATTTGCCGGATACGGAAGCGTCTATTACGAGCAGACCTTTCTCTGCGATGGCCGCGTTCATTCCTGTCGGTTCTCCCACAACGGCGAATGAGATGGATGGCAGATGGGGTAAGACACTCTCGATGCCGTTTTTACCCGAAACCTCTTCTTCTGCGGATGCCAGGAAAAGCAGATTGTAAGGCTGCTCTTTCTCACTCAATAACTTGAATGCCTCATAAAGGCATACCACCGATGCTCCCGCGTCATTGCTCCCTAATCCGTATAGGTTTCCGTCAATCTCGATTGGCGTAAACGGATCTCGGCTCCAGGATGCGACGGGACGTACCGTATCGATATGTGAGTTGAGGAGGATGTTGGGTTTGTTCGGGTCTTGTTTCCCGTTTCTGACCAATATATTGTTTCCGAAACGCTCGGTTTCGAAGCCCTCTTTTTGAATATGTGTCTGTAAATAATCGGCTACGGTTTCCTCCGATCTGCTGAAGGATGGAATGGATAGAATTCCTTTTAACAAATCGATAGCCTGATAATAGGCGATATCTATATCCATGTTAATATGATTTGAGTTTGGCATGTTAAATATAGACGCTATAACGTCTATAACAATGGTTTCCAAAACAATTATATACTTTTTAGCGTTCTTTTATTAGGGTAATATTTGCTAAAACTCATTAACTGTCAATTCATTTCCTATAAATTGATTGGTCTTGGTTTGGTTCGGTTGAGTTCACATGTTCTGCCCGATTAATATTCTGAAAAACTGATATCAACTTATTTCCGTCGGTCTGATTGATCCGGACGATCCTGCTTTTTCGTACAGAGAAACTTCGGGATTGATACGAACCGTATATATTGCTATGAATAACCGTCTGCTTTTATTATTTGCTTTGATTCTGACTTTTTCCTGTTCCTTGAAAACGGAAAAATATGATTTGGCCGAAATCGGGAAGGTTCCGGTCATAGATATTTTAGGTCGCGACATAATGATACCCGATACCGTTCATAAGGTGCTTTGTGTTGGCCCCTCTTCCATTCGGTTGGTAACCTACGCGGGAGGTGCTTCCTATATATGTGGTGTTGAAAACCTCGAGCGTCTGGCTTCCGATTATCCGCATCGGTTGGCTTATCCCGAACTCACTCTTAAACCGGCGATTGGACACGGAAAAGATCTTCGTCCGCAACTGATCAAAGAGCTTCTTCCGGATGTTATATTTATGTCTACTGCCGATATGAATGAAGCCGACGATTTGCAGGCGATGACCGGAATTCCCGTCGTAACCGTTGAATCTTCCAATCCGGGTAATAATATGAACCGATTCTTCGCTTCGCTACGATTTATCGGGAGTGTGTTGCGCACGTCGGCCGAAGTGGAGGAGCTGATTGAATATGTCGGATCGCAACTCGATGATTTGGCGTATCGAAGTCAATCCGATACTTCTTTGGATCGCCCCAACGTTTATGTCGGAGGTATTCCTTCGAAAGGAATAAAGGCTTTATCCTCTACCGATCCCGATTACGCCGCTTTCAAATTTATTAAAGCGGTGAATGTGGCTGCGGAATACGAAGCTCCTTCGGTTAGCTATGTCGGACGCAACGTACGGTTGCAGCAGTTGATTGATCTCAATCCGGATGTCGTCTTTATCGATGCTTCCGGTATTCCTCGTGTTCTTGATGATTTGCGAAGACGCTCATCGCTTGTGAAAACAATGAACGCCTACAGACAAAAGAAGATATATGTCGTTTGGCCCGATTACAGCAGACATTTTAATTTCGAAATCATGCTGATCAATGCCTGGTATGCCGGTACGATTTTATATCCCGACAGATTCTCTGATATTGATGTGATGGCTAAAGCCGATGAGATTCTTGCTAAATTTGTAGGAAAACCCATTGCGCGGGATCTGGCGGAAGTTTGGGGACCTTTTCGGAATTTATTGGATTAGAAGCGAATACCGTTTTTTTTACGGTTCTTGAGGTCAATGAATGATCGGTTCGTCGAAGTTTTTAATCCTTTATATCCAAACATTTGCTCATTTTGATAAAAAATGAGCAAATAGTGATGTTTTATCAGAAAAATAGAGCAACTTTGTAACGTTTTCAATGAAATGGCATTTTCTTGTTGGAGTGCGTTTTAGACTCCTTCAAGATGAAATTTAAAAAACCGGTCGGGAATTATTTTCCGGCGTTTTGAGACGAAGATATGTTAATAACTCATTTTTCTAAATTGGTGCACCTTCAGGCTGCACGTATTGGTGATCGGATAGCTTTCCGTCATAAAGATGAAACTTCAGGAGATTGGATCCCGACTACATGGAAGGATTTTTCGGCAAAAGTGATGAAAGTAGCTAAAGCGATGGCTGCGTTTGGTATTCAAGAGCACGATTGTATCGCTACCTATACTCAAAATAAACCCGAAGGTCTGATCGTCGATTTCGCGGCTTATGGCAACAGAGCGGTTGTTACTCCGCTATATGCGACCAGTTCGGTTAGTCAGATCGAATACATCCTTACCGATTGTCGTGCGAAGTTGATCTTTGTCGGCGAGCAGTTCCAATATGATAATGCCTATGAGGCGTTACGCAATACCCCTACTCAGAAGATCGTTATCTTCGACTCCAATGTAAAACTCAAACCGGGCGATGACGATTCGATTTTCCTCGATGAATTTATGAAGGAGGGTCAGGACGATGCGACTGATACTCTTGTACGTCAACGTATGGAAGATGCCAAGTTTACGGATTTGGCCAATCTGATTTATACGTCGGGTACCACGGGCGAACCCAAAGGTGTGATGTTGGTTCATAGCAACTTTATCGCTGCGATCCGTTCTCACCGCGATCGTCTTTCTTTCCGCGACGACGATTCTTCAATGTGTTTCCTTCCGCTTGCTCATATCTTCGAGCGTGCGTGGTCTTATTTCTGTTTGGCTAAGGCGATCCGTCTTGAGATCAATCTGCGTCCGCAGGAAGTACAGAAATCACTGCGTGAAACCAATCCTTCCATCATGTGTGCCGTTCCTCGTTTCTGGGAAAAAGTGTACACGGCTATTATGGATAAACGGGAACGTTCGGGCAAAATGATTCAGAAAATGATGGATTCTGCCTTCGAAGTGGGTCGAAAGTACAATATCGAGTACGTTTATGAAGGCAAAAAAGCTCCATTCTTGTTATCTTTGCGCTATAAATTCTATGATAAGATGGTTTTGTCTAAGATTCGTCTCGTTGCCGGACTGAGCAATGCCAACTTCTTCCCGTGTGCGGGAGCTGCGCTTTCGCGGAATATCAATGAGTTTATGCACTCTATCGGTGTCAATATTGTCTATGGATATGGATTGACCGAAACCACTGCTACCGTTTGTTGTTTCCCTCGTTTCGGATACGACTATGCGACGATGGGAGAGGTGATGCCTGGTACGGCTGTGCGCATTGGCGAAAACAATGAAATACTTGTCAAAGGCGATGGCGTCATGGTAGGATACTACAACAAACCCGAAGAGACAGAACGCGCCTTCACCGAAGACGGATATTTCCGCACCGGAGATGCCGGAGGTCTTACGCTTGATGATTGTGTATTCATGACCGAACGTATCAAAGACTTGTTCAAGACTTCAAATGGTAAATACATAGCGCCTCAGGCTCTGGAAACGCGCATTGGCGAAGATCCGTATATCGAACAGATCGCGGTGATCGGTGACCAACGCAAATTCGTTTCCGCTTTGATCGTTCCGGATTATGGATTACTGAAAGAATATGCCGATAAGAATAAGATCGCTTATACCGATATGAAAGATCTTGTCAGCAAACCGGAGATTTATGATTTCATTATGAAGCGCATCGAAGAGAAACAATCCAACTTCGCGAGCTTCGAGCATGTGAAACGCTTTACGATCATGCCCGAACCGTTCTCGATGGAAAACGGCGAGCTGACCAATACGCTCAAGATCCGTCGTATGGCGATCAATCAGAGATACAAAGATCTTATCGAAGCGATGTACGCCCGATAATAACTATACTAAATAAACCGATTTATAAATGATTACAGCTGATCAATTAAAAGATGTTCAGGAGCGCGAGCACGCGTTGAGGAGGTATCTTTGACATCGATACGAAATTAATTCAGATCGAAGAAGAAGAACTGCGCACGCATGCTCCCGGTTTTTGGGATGACAACAAGACTGCCGAAGCGCAGATGAAAAAAATCAAAGACCTCAAGAAATGGGTCGAACTGTACAATGAAGTGAATGCTGCTGTCGAAGAGGTAGCTCTCTCTTTCGACTTCATTCGCGAAGAACTGGTTACCGAAGAGGATCTCGATGCGGCTTATGCCAAAGCGGTCGAGTTGATCGAAAATGTCGAACTCAAAAATATGCTTCGTCAAGAAGAGGATAAGATGGGTTGCGTACTGAAGATCAATGCCGGTGCGGGTGGTACCGAAAGTAACGACTGGGCCTCGATGTTGATGCGTATGTATTTGCGCTATGCCGAAGCTCATGGCTATAAAGTCACGATTACCAATCTTCAGGAAGGTGATGAGGCCGGTATCAAAACCGTTACGATTCAGGTAGAAGGCGATTATGCCTACGGCTATCTGAAAAGCGAAAACGGGGTGCATCGTCTGGTCCGCGTTTCTCCCTACAATGCGCAGGGTAAACGTATGACATCGTTCGTATCCGTGTTCGTCATTCCATTGGTTGACGACTCTATTGAGATCGAAATCAATCCGGGCGACATCACTTGGGAAACGTTCCGTTCTTCCGGTGCGGGTGGACAGAATGTCAACAAGGTAGAAACGGGGGTTCGTTTGCGACATGCTCCTTCTGGCATCGTGATCGAGAATACCGAAAGCCGCTCTCAGTTCGGAAATAAAGACAATGCGATGCGTTTGCTTCGCTCTCAGTTGTACGAAATCGAACTGGAGAAACGCCGTGCCGCTCAGAAAGAAGTGGAAGCTGGTAAGAAGAAAATCGAGTGGGGATCACAGATTCGAAGCTATGTATTCGATGATCGCCGCGTGAAAGACCACCGTACCAATTTCCAGACATCCAATGTCAATGCCGTGATGGATGGCGATATCGACAATTTCATCAAAGCGTATCTGATGGAATTTGCCGGATCCAAATCGGAATAATCCGCATCTCATATCACATTACGAGCATTTCGTTATGTAGCTATATTCAGGATATTCTTCGTCTTATGCCTGCTTTCTTTTGCAAAGCGTTCGGCACGACGAAGAATATCCTTTTTTTATCCCGATCTTTAGTGATTCAAATACGTTAACTATGCAAAAACTCACGATTGTCAAAGTCGGTGGGAAAATTGTCGAAGAAGCGGGTTCGCTTCAACGCTTACTTGCCGATTTTTCTCACATTCCCGGCCATAAGCTGCTCGTTCATGGTGGCGGCCGTTCCGCTACTCACTATGCGTCTCTTTTGGGTATCGAGTCTCAAATGGTCAATGGACGCCGCGTTACCGATGCCGAAACGCTCAAAGTGGTGACGATGGTTTATGCCGGATTGGTCAATAAAACCATTGTTTCTTCCCTTCAGGCTTTAGGTATCAACGCGCTTGGTCTGACTGGTGCGGATATGAACGTGATCCGTTCCCGCAAGCGTCCTGTCAAAGAGGTCGACTACGGTTTCGTAGGCGATGTCGAATCGGTAGACGCTTCGTTGCTGGCCGATTTGATCGCCAAAAACGTAGTTCCGGTCATGGCTCCGCTTACTCACGACGGTGCCGGGTCCATGCTCAATACCAATGCAGACACCATTGCTGCGGAAGTGGCGAAAGCGCTATCGAACACATTTCAGGTTACGCTTATGTACTGTTTCGAAAAGAAAGGTGTGCTTCGTGATGAAAACGACGATGATAGTGTTATCTCTTCAATAGATAAGAAATCCTTTCTTGATCTTGTCGAAGCGGGCGTTGTCCAGGGTGGCATGATTCCGAAATTGGAGAATGCGTTCGATGCCATCGCAGCAGGGGTAAATGAAGTGGTGATTACTCGTGCGGATGCGATCGACGATCCTTCGGCGGGAACACACATTTTCTGATTTCAACATTCCGAAATAAATCAAACGGGGCTGTCGTATCGATCACGACAGCCCCGTTTCGTTTTCAACAGATTCTCTTTTATCCGATAGGTTTTCAACAGTTTTCAACAGGCGTTTCTAATTCAATCGATAGATGATTATCAACAGTTATCAACAATCTATATGGATATGATTAATTGATTGTATAATAGTTATTTGTGTATGTTGTCTAATACTTATTACCACCCTTTATCAACAATGGATACCCGATAGAAGACAGACTCTGTTTTATACAGAATACATAGTTATCAACAAAAAAGCCAGTTATCAACAACGGCCTTTTTCTGTCGGATTTCGATATGAATCTTGTTTTTCAACACCCGATTATCCGCATTCCTCGATTCGCCTAAAAACAAAACGGACATCCTCGCCAATTCGAAGATGTCCGTTTCAATGGGGATGCGATTATTAGTTTGCCTCCAACCATTCCAGGTCGAATACGGCGAATTTTATTTTTTCATTTGCCTCAAAAATCACCCCGATCTTATTGTCCTTTAAACGTACCGGCACCGAATATTGAAATTCGGTATATCGGTTCCCATAGATCCGTTTTCGTACCGGCCAGGTTTCCCCGTCGTCATAACTCAATGCGATCGTTCCGTTGATTCGCATCGGTGGCGTATTCTGATACGGTCGTTCTGTTTTTGCGTCTGTTAGATCTGAAGCCGGATTCGTAAACATCAGAACCGACTTTTCTTTTTTATTCAATCCGCTGTAGCGGGTCGTTCCTCCCTGACAAAGTGGATCGGGCAAGTCCGTTCGTACGATCGTTTTCCCGAATGCTGCCTTTTCTCCGTCAATATCTACCGGAATGAATCCTCGGCTTCGGGTCACACGGTTGAAATTCCAGGGGCTCCATCCCTTTGGTGCCAAATCTTCATCCCCTTCGAAGCGATGACAACGTGCGTTGATCAGAAAACTTCCGTCTCCGGTTTCAACCAGTTGGCTCTCATTTGTTCCATATTGCGATCTGCCTTCGAGAATCTGCCAGCTTTTTCCCAAATCATCCGAATAAACCAGATAATTATACCATCCGTCAATTCCGCCTACCGCGTTGAATGGAATGATGATTCTTCCTTTATGTTTTCCGCTTTTCACCTGAATGGCGATTCCCGGTCCGCTTGCTTGGCTCGATACCTTCGGTAGCTTCACGTCAGCGGTGATATCGGTTTTTTCGCTCCAGGTCTCACCATTGTCCTTACTGCGCAATACGAAGATACGCGTCACGTCGTCCCCTTCCGATCCGGTCTTTGTAATCACCTCGTGGGTTTTCGGCGGATATTGCTGAATGATCAGCAATACTTCGTTGCTTTCTTCCAAATAAATAGCCATCGGATTGTTCATGCTATACGATCCGTTCGATGCCACTACAATCATCTCGCTCCAGCTCTTTCCGTTGTCATCACTGTATTTCATCAAGATGTCGTTCTCTTCGCAGTCCGTCGTGAAACTGTTTCGCGATTCAATGAATGTCAGGATTCGTCCGTTCGCCAAGACTGCTACCGATGGAATTCGGAAACACGGATAATCCCTCTCTCCATAAGTGAAGATATCCGAGTAGGAGGGTCTCACGCCTTGGTAATAGGTACGCGCCATTAGTTCTACCGCGTTTTGAGCGATCTCTCCGCTGTTCTTACCTTTGATGTGTTTAGCGTTTTTATTTTTGCGTGACGGATTGACGAATACCGGCGTTCCGTGGTTTCGGATGCTTTCCGCATATCCGTTGTTCATATCGTCAAGAAGAAAAACTACGTCGGGTTTCTCTTCAAAACGATCAAATACCGAGAAGCTTAACTCTTTTTCCGTGATCAGTTCGTTGAATCTCTGTTTGCAGTTAGCGACAAGTGTGTCGTTGGTTGAGTGAAACATGACGTGATGCGTCAGGCGCGCGTCTTTATTAACCTCTTTTTTCGTCCAGAGTTCCTGTGCGTTTCCCGAGGCGATCAATGCAAACAACGAAAGGAATACAGTGTATTTTTTCATGTGATGAGTTCGATAAGATGAATGTTTTTTTCTATTTATCACAAATATATGACAAAACCGGGTAGGAAAGAAATTATTCAATAGGTAGCCTTATTGCTAAAAAAATACAGCAAATAAAGGTTGTTAGTAAAAATATTGCCAACAGTGCCCGATGATGACTCTTTTTATTTAATATACATACGAGATCGGAAGAGCACACGTCTGAACTCCAGTCACTCCGGAGAATCT
>CAMTOW010000068.1 GCA_947074245.1 uncultured Bacteroidales bacterium
ATTATTAGATTGTATAACGAGTGATTATATGTCCGTAAGGGGCTTGTTTAACAAATAAAATCCAGGAATCGGTATCCCTGGATCTGTTTTATTAAAAAGCTTCGGTCATATTGAAGTAAAAAAGTGTTTGTTTATCGACTGGACTATAACCTACATCGAAGCGAAAGTTCATTCGAGGTTGAAGCTCGATACGTATTCCTGCTCCAAAATTAGGTAACGCGACGTCGTATTTTATAGGGTTTGGTCCCAAAAAGCCGACTCCACCCCATGCCGCATAACCGAATCTGCTCCAAAAACGCTGCATCTTGGTCTCATTTCCAAAATTAAACATATGGCGATATTCGGCCAATGCGACAAGTGTACTCTTATCTCGGTATTGTCCCATATAATAACCTCTTAAATCAAATGGACTTCCGATCAGAGGATATCGGGTGAACGGAACATTCCCAAAAGCGTTTTTAGAAGATGCCGTCCATGACAACACGCTTCTTTTACCCAATGAGGGTAGTTTGAGGTATTGTCGATAATCAATGGAAAGGGTGCTGAATTCCAGGTCGCTTCCTATGAATTTAGGATAATAATACGCTTTCATTTCAAAATAAACTCCTTTATAGGCATTCGCCGCAACATCTCGAGTGTCATAAGAAATGATACCACCGATACCGACCGATCGGAGTTTTAATCCTGTTGAATCTCCACCTTGCTTAATAAACAGTGGGTCCTTGACAATATAACTTCCCGGATCCTTGATGTGTTCCTTGATGAAATCGACCATCGGTCCGACATAAAATGGCGTCTTCGCGATGCGGAAAAGAAAAACGGGATTGATCTGAATCAGACTTGAGAAATATTTAGTCTGTTCTCCTCGGTCGATATGCTTGTTCGTAGAATATCCGATACCATAGTAATTATCATTTGTATTCTTATATACATATTGTCCGAATAGTCTCCATTTGTCTCCATTGAAAAACATTTGAGGTTTGAGCATCATATTGATTCCGATCGGTTTGGCAAACGTTAGTCCGAATGAAAACGGTAGTACGCTTCGTTGAAGGGTTGTGTCGTTTTTGTTAGTCCGGAAAGTGAATAGAGCTGCTCCTCCGACAAGAAACCCGTAGTCAGGAGTATATCCGGGTCCTCCTAAAATGCTGAATCGCAGGTTCTTTTCTTTGTGAGGGATCGAATCAGGTGATGATATGCTGTCGTTACTTGATTTTACAGATGGAACTGCAAAAGATGAGATTGAAATGCACAGTAGTAGTGCAAGAATACTTGCTTTTTTTGATTTCTTGTTCATTTGCGACAATTAAAGATATGTCCGAAACAATAGGGCATTACATCCCAATTTGATAAAGCAAATTAACAAGTAATTCTTTTTATAGCGAAGGAATTAATATCAATATTAGTTAATAAGATTAATAAGTTTTAATTTGTAAGTACGGACGAACCGCAATTGGGGAGTGTTTTATTTGAATAATATTACTGAAAAAATAACTTAAAAAGAAAAATATAATTAATTGTACCTGCTATTGCTGCTTGAGTGATTTTGTTTTTGTGTTGAAAAAACTAAAAAATCATAATTATTATTACATAATATTTATTATCTTGCAGATGAATTCTAGAGGAATAGCGTGAAGTATACTTAAATTAATTGGAAATTGTCGATGATGCTTATTTGATAAAATAAAAAAAACCACGTTACACACATAAACTAATTTTAAAAATTATGGGCAAGCCTACTATTCAACAGCAACTCGTCGGTCTGCAAGATAAACTTTTGAGTTTTGCAATGATGCTGACCGAAAATAAAGATGACGCCCGGGATTTGTTTCAGGAAACCGCTTTGAAGGCATTGGATAATGAAGATAAATTTGTCGTTGATACGAATTTCAAAGGATGGGTATTTACGTTGATGAGAAATATATTCATTAATAATTATAGGAGGATGGTAAGGAATCAGAAGATTCTTTTGCCTGGCGATGAACTCTATAAATTGAATATGCCTACCAGCTCTGCTTATGCATCTCCGGACGGGGCATTGACGCTGAAAGAGATAACTCGCGTATTGGATAATCTAGAGGAAGATATCAGAACTCCTTTTACGATGCATGTTTCAGGATATAAATATCATGAAATAGCAGAAAACCTGGATCTACCCATTGGTACGGTTAAGAGTCGTATATTTTTAGCGAGAAAAAATCTGATGCATTCTCTCAAAGATTATAAATAAAAAAGATTGAGAATATAAGATTGGTTTAAGAGGGGCTGATATTGATCTTCTCCAGTAAACCGGGTGGGACGATATCCGCGTTGATGCTTTCAAAAGCTGTTTTGAATACGATCATGTTCATTTCGTCCGATAGATTTAGAATCTCCTTATAGTCAGTTTTGGGTAGTGATTGGCGAATAGAGGGCAGCACTTCTTTTTGAATGAATGTCGCAATACGTTTGGTTGCCCATTCTTCTAAAAATGCGGAGTCTCCTTTGTTCAACTCTTTTACCAATTCGTTTGCTAGCTGAGTTTTATGGTTGATTGTTATCATCTGGCAGAGAGATAATATTTCATCTCTTTGGGCTTGTAAGATTAATGATTCGGTTTTTTCGTTTTTTCGTACTTTCTTGTCATGTGCTAAGGAGTATAAAAGAACAAAAATTGCACTGACGTCGATAACTGCAAATACGATGAAGGTTATGGTAAATTCGCTTTGAGCAAATACTGCCATAAATATGCTGAAGATTAATAAAGCAACTAGAGTAAATACGATGATTTTTTTCATTGTAATGGTATTTATGGCAATCAGATGTTAATAGGTATTTGTAGTTTCTATAATTTATAATGCTTATTGACTTGAAAAGTTCATAAAATAAACTGTAAATGAAGGATTTTAATGAAAAAAGATATGCGATAAGATGAAAAATGAAAAAGCCGGATCTAGTCCGGCTTTTTCATTTAATATATGACTGTATAACAATATATATCAGTTTATGTTTATCAATCAAATTACTGCGTCGTGAAATTTGAATTATAGCTTATTTCTTTCTTCCTCTCGGAGCAACGCTTCTTCCTCGAGGTCCTGGTGTTTGGGTTTTTCCTTTACCTCGAAGCGATGCAGACTTCGTATTGGAAGTCTTCTTTTGAGCTTTTACTGCCGCGATCGTTTTTGGATTTTTTATCGCGTCTTCCATTCGTATCCCTTTATTGTTGGTTGACGGGCGTTCGTTTTTCTTCGTGGAAGTTGTGTTGCTACTTGTGTTTTTTGTAGAAACAGTCGTGCTTTTTTTTCGTCCGCTCCGAAGTGTTTTTGATTTCGGGTTTAGTGCGGCCAAAGCCAGTTGAGCATCCTTTTCCGCTTTTCTGGCAGCGCGCCAACCGTATTCACGTTCTTCGTGAACAGCACCCATACCTTGTGAAGCATTTTCTGAATTGGTGGAATTTTGAAGCATTTGCATCATTTCCTCCGTTTCTTCAGGCGTAAAGAATCTCCATTGACCCAATGGAAGTCCCTTTAGGGAGATATGCATTACGCGAATACGTTTCAGTTTGATGACAGAATATCCGAGAGCTTCACACATGCGTCTGATCTGACGGTTAAGTCCTTGGGTCAAAGTGATGTAGAAACTGAACTCGCTTTCTTTCTCAACTTTACATTTTTTTGTTCTGGTTCCTAAGATGGGTACGCCGTTTGCCATTTGAGTTAAGAATTCGGTTGTAACGGGTTTTTCAACCGTTACAAGATACTCTTTCTCGTGATTATTGCCTGCGCGTAATACTTTATTAACAATGTCGCCGTCGTTAGTAAGAAAAATCAAACCTTCCGAATCTTTATCGAGACGTCCGATGTTGAAGATTCTTTCCGGAAAGTTGACATATTCGATAATGTTTCCTTTTTCGGTGGTATCGGTAGTACAGGTGATTCCGATAGGTTTGTTGAAAGCCAGATAAACCGCTTCTTTCCGTGTCTGAACCATTCTTCCGTCCACTTTTACTTTGTCTTTCTGTGGGTTGATTTTTGTTCCGATGTCAGGGGTTTTTCCGTTCACGGTCACTCGACCCGATGTAACATATTCGTCTGCCTCACGGCGCGAACAAATGCCAGCTTCGCTGATAAACTTATTTAATCTGATTAGATCGCTCATCCTAATAATATTTTTACAAAGTTAGAAAATCTGATCTGTAAATGAATGTATGCGGATATTTCTTTACGGAATTTTTATAAATGAAGTAGATCATAGATGTGGCGTTAAATCCATATCTTTGTAAAAAATATCAGATTTAATTATTTATTGAAAATTATCGTTCATGGCTAAATCACTTTGGCAGATCACCGATTATCTGAAAGCGAAAGGAGTTGAAACGGAGTATGATCGGGATTCCAAAACTCTGTTTACTCAACACTCTACACCGGCTGGAGATCTTCAATCTCGTTATTATTATGATGATGAATTGCAGATTCTTTCTTGTCAGTGTATTTATCTTGGGACCTTACCGAAAGAAAAATATTCCATTCTGTGCGAATTGGTAAACCGGTTTAATGAGCAACTTGCCTTTGGGGCATTCATGATCTTGGATGAAGAGGATCTTGTTTTTGAGATTAATAATCTGATAGATGAAAAAACGCCACTGGGAGAGACGATTATTGAAAATCTGGTGACGATTCCGGCGCAAGCGCTTGGAGAGCATTTGTCAGCTTTTTTGCTGGTTGTCAATAAAGACTACTCTGCCATTGAAGCGATGGATGAGTTTTGGGAAAAAGAATGATTCTCTAGAAATAGATGTGCGAATTTCGCAATCAATGTAAGTGAAAAAAAGAAAGACCACAGAGGCTTGAATAGATATATTCATCTCACTGTGGCCTTTCTTTTTTATGTTTTGGTCGGATCTGTTGATTCTCGACCGTTTCTTATTCAGATTATAATGTCGGCTTATGCCTGTACTCCTGCCAGTTCTTCTTCTGGTGCAGATTCAATTGGGGATTCTTGTTTTATCTTATAGCCGAATCCTGCGATCAAAAGTGTCATGACGGGGCTGATTAAGTTGAAGAAACAGAAAGGCATATAGGTTAATGTCGCAACACCCAATACGGTAGACTGTGCCATACCGCATGTGTTCCAAGGAATTAATACCGATGTTACGGTTGCCGAATCCTCAAGTGTCCGGCTCAGAAGTTCCGGGCGATAACCTTTTTTTCGATAGATTTCCGAAAACATTCTTCCCGGAAGTAGGATGGCGATGTATTGGTCAGCGGCCGCGCCATTTAAAAACATACATGCACCGGTAGTTGCTGCTACTGTTGAGAATGTATTTTTCATTAGGCCAACCATCTTTTCCGTAATGGTTTGTAACATTCCGCTCGCTTCCATAACGCCACCGAAAGTCATTGCGCATATAATCAGCCAGATTGTATTAAGCATTCCACCCATACCTTTGGTTGTGACCAGATTGTCGAGCATTTCGTTTCCGGTCTGCGGCGCCACGCGGCCATATAAAGCTTTTATCACTCCGGTGAAGTTTCCGGAAGCCCCGTCAGTCAGCTGTGCGCATAGTTCGGGTTGGAAAATAAGAGCTGCGATTGAACCGGTTACTACCGAAATGAATACGACGATGATCGCAGGGACACGCTTGGCGATCAATAGCATCGTAATCAATGGGACGATGAATAAATAAGGAGACAGATTGTATGTTTCAGCCAGAGCAAGACTCAGTTCGTTGGTTTGAGCGCTGGTTTCATGATTGCTGACAAATCCATATACAAGATAAATGATCATTGTTATGATAAACGACGGCACGGTGGTGATCATCAAAAATCGTATATGAGAAAATAAATCAGATCCAGCCGAAGAGGATGCCATATTTGTCGTTTCTGATAAAGGAGATACCTTATCTCCGAAATAGGCTCCGGAAATGATTGCTCCGGCAACCCATCCTGTTTCGAATCCCATCGCTTTGCCGACACCGAGCAATCCGACACCGATCGTTGCGATTGTCGTCCATGAACTACCCGAACTGACTGATACGATGGCTGCCGCTACACAGCAGGTTGCAAGAAAAATATCCGGATTGATGAATTTTAGTCCGTAAAACATCATCGCAGGGATTACTCCGCTCAACATCCATGCGCCGGCCAGAGCGCCAATCAAAAGAAGCAATACGATTGCTGAAGTTGATCCGGCCACACTATTGATGATCCCTTTTTCTAGATCTGCCCAGGTTCGCCGCTTCGAAATCAGAGTCATACCACATACGAGAGCGGTAGCGATGAGTAAAACGATTTGTACGGATCCGTCTAATGCGGAGTCGCCGAAAAGGCGAACATTCAAAACGAGCATCGCAATCAAGGCGACGACAGGAATAAGTGATAGAATTAAAGATGGTGTATTATCTTGTCGATTCATAAAGGCAATGTGATTTTAGACTGCAAAAATATAACATTTATAAGTGGCATTTTTGTGGTCATTAGTGAAAATGAAATAACGTTCATTAAATAAATGTTGATGATTTGTTTTCTTTTGAATCTGAAATATGATTTTAATTGTCATAAAGTTGCTAAAGCTACGGATTTTTGCACATTGTGATATTTGGGGAATTAAGGGTGGTTCATTTGCATAAAATCTGATATTCTTTGATTTCAAGGAGATTAGCGATTGAAAAGGTGTGTTTTGTTTTAGGTTATGCTTAATTTTATCGAAGTAAGAATACCTTGGTTCGAACACGGACTGAATAAAGAGAATATTATATATCTGTAAAATACTAATCTAATACGAAAATCTTATGAAATTCTTTCTGGATACAGCGAATTTGCAACAAATACAAGAAGCAGTCGATTTAGGTATAATTGATGGTGTTACCACCAACCCGTCATTGATGGCAAAAGAAGGAGTTCATGGTCTGGAAGCGATACAAGAGCATTATAAACGTATTGCAATGATGATAAACGGTGATGTAAGTGCCGAAGTTCTGTCTTCCGAAACGGATGATATGATTGAAGAAGGTTTACGACTGGCATCCATCGCTCAGAATATCGTAGTAAAGATTCCTTGCACAAAAGCGGGTATCAAAGCGATCCATATCTTGAAAGAAAAGGGTATTCGCACGAATTGTACCTTGATTTTTAATGTCGGGCAGGCTATGCTTGCGGCAAAGGCGGGAGCTACGTATGTTTCTCCTTTTATTGGCCGTTTGGATGATATTGGTCAGGATGGAGTGGTTCTGATCGGTGATATCGTGGAAATTTTTAAAACTTACCAAATAAGCACGCAGGTTCTCGCCGCGTCAATTCGTAATCAATCTCATATTCAGCGTTGTATGAAGGTTGGCGCAGATGTGGCAACATGCCCGTTGGCACCGATTCTGAGTCTTCTGAATCATCCTCTGACTGACTCCGGATTGAAAACATTTATGGAAGATGCTCAAAAACTGAAATAAAGCCATAAATTTGCAATCTTTTACTAGATTTTAGAATTAGAGATTGTAACACATTAGCTTATTAATGAAAAGGAAATGTCTTGGAATCCTTGCGTTTATCTTGTTGGCAGGATCTCCTTCAACTGTCGTTGCGCAAACGACGGAAGAGAACATTGCAGCCAAAGATTCTGTGAAAGAGTCTAAATGGTCTGCTAAACTGGATAAGATCCAGGAGAAGGTTGGTGATCACCTGAAGATCAGTGGTTTTATATTGGGAAGAGCCCAATATTGTTCTGCGAAAACCAATTATGGCGGATTTGATATCCGTATGTTACGCTTTATCGGAAGCGGGTCGATAACGAAAGATTTTGATTATCGCTTTCAGATGGAGTTTGCCGGTTCTCCTCGCATATTGGATGCTTGGTTACACTGGAAAAAATTCAGCTTCTTTCAGATTCGTGCCGGTCAGCAAAAACGACCGTTCGTTTATGAAAATCCTTGGTCGCCGGTTACATTGGGGATGAGTGAATACTCTCAAGCTACATTGAAGTTGGCAGGATTTTTTGACCGTGTGGGAGAGCATGCTTGTGGTGGTCGCGATGTCGGAATCACTTTCATGGGAGATCTGTTGCAGTTGCCCACGCATCATTTGTTTCGTTATGAAGTCGGGGTATATAACGGTAATGGTATCAACAAAACGGATAATAACAACTCCAAAGATGTGATTGGTACCTTTTCTGTGCTCCCGATCAAACACCTTCAGATTGGTGGTGGTTTTTGGGTTGGCAAATTCGGTCCCGAAGGAGAATGTGTGGATCGTAAACGCTGGACAACCGGTTTTAAATATGATGATAAACGGTATGTGCTTGTCGGTGAGTATATTTCATCTCGCGGGAAGAAATATGGAGATGAAACGAGCGGAAATAAGGCGGATGGTTGGTATCTGACTGCTGGTGCGCCCGTTGCGAAGAAATTGAAAGCATTTGTTAAATATGACGTTTATCGCGACGATCAAACCTGGCGATCTCAGATTTCAAAATATTTCGTGGCTTTAAACTGGGAGTTGCATAAGAATCTGATTTTGCAGGCGACGTATTTCTATACCGACGATAATAATTTAGGTGTAAAGAATTATAATACAGCTGTTGCGCAAATGTTTGTCCGATTCTGATAAATGTAGGAATTCGGTTATTCGGAATTTCCAATTGGATAACTCCGACTTACCAGGCAAAATGATAACTTTTGAAAATATAAGAAACGCATC
>CAMTOW010000069.1 GCA_947074245.1 uncultured Bacteroidales bacterium
TTTTCAACAGATGTATTTACTTATTGTTCGGCCGGGAAGAGGTGAATTTTTAACCGTTCGATTGAATTGGGCGAAGGGGATACCGTCTTTTGGAAGAGAATTCGGAGTTGGGGGAAAATAAGAAGGGCAGTCTATCACAGACCGCCCTTTTTATTTTGGTCACAAGGATATCGTTTAAACGATCCTTTGTGCATCAATGTAAAAATACCTCAATTTTTTTTGATTTTTAGGTATCTACGATTTAAGGTAAAAGTTCTTCAGGTTGTATTATTTAAGGTATTGTTATGGTTATGTATTTAAGGTGTAACAAATATATTGTCTTTTTTACATTTGTCAAGATTTTCAAGCGTGCTGTAAAACATAGGTTTTCGTTTGTCCGAACAAAAAAATAATTATTTGCGGAATTTAATAAACAATTACATCAAGATGCGACTCTATCGGTTCATTTTGCAAGAGTCTGCAAAGTCAATAATTGCAAATATTTAATTTGTGTATTTTAAAATAAATACCTTTGCAAGGATTCAATTAAACTATAACACTATGTCAACTTATATTGAAGATACAAGAAAAGTAACCACACGCCGATTGGTCGAAATGAAATCACGCGGCGAAAAGATATCGATGCTTACCGCTTACGACTATACGATGGCTAAAATCGTCGATGGAGCCGGGATGGACGTGATCCTGGTTGGCGATTCTGCATCCAACGTAATGGCAGGTAACGTGACCACACTTCCGATGACACTCGATCAGATGATTTATCATGCTCAGTCGGTCGTGCGCGGCGTGAAGCGCGCGCTGGTCGTAGTCGATATGCCGTTCGGTACGTATCAGGGTAACTCGAAAGAGGCTCTTTCCAACGCGATCCGCATCATGAAAGAAACCGGAGCCGACTGTCTGAAACTCGAAGGTGGTTCTGAAATCCGCGAATCGATCGAACGAATCCTGACGGCGGGTATCCCGGTGATGGGACATCTCGGGCTGACTCCGCAATCGATCAATAAATTCGGTACCTATACCGTACGCGCCAAAGATGAGGCCGAAGCAGCCAAATTGCGCGAAGACGCGAAGTTACTCGAAGAAATCGGATGTTGCTCTATGGTGCTTGAAAAAATTCCGGCGTCTTTGGCTACCGAAGTTTCTCAATCGCTGTCGATCCCAACGATCGGTATCGGTGCGGGAAGCGGTTGTGACGGACAGGTGCTTGTCGTTCACGATATGCTGGGGATGAATCAGGGCTTCTCGCCACGATTCCTTCGCCGTTATGCCGATCTGCATCATATCATGACCGAAGCGATCCATGATTATGTTGTGGATGTGAAAGCGGGTGATTTCCCGAATGCCAACGAACAATATTGATTTAAAAAACGATCGTGCCTGATAAACGATCGAATTCCGCTTGGAAGAAACGGGATTCGCGCTTGAGCGTTGTTCGTTTAAAGGCGTCGTAACGATCATTCGCACGTGACGAAACGAGCGTTAACAGGTGGGTAAATCTGCGTTTATACGCCGGATAATCGGTTTTGTTGAGGCGTATCCTTTATTTCGGTCAGGCGGAAAATCTTAAAAGATCATTCGCTCTGTCTGGTTTACTCCCTGATCCGGTTCTTATTCCGATCGAAGCGACAGTATGGTTGCGAAATCCATTTCAAGAAATAAAAAAACGAGCTGACTTTCGGGTCAGCTCGTTTTCGTTTATAAGGATGTAGTAAGATCAACCGTAGATGATATGTCCTTCTTCATCGGTATTAGTCTCAACGAAACTTTTGTTGTATTGAGTCATACCGCGCAAAGACATACCCATGCTTGAGAATCCACCGTCGTGGAACAGGTTCTGCATAGTTACTTTTTTCGTAAGGTCAGAGAACATTACGATACAGTAGTCTGCACATTCGTCAGCATCTGCGTTTCCAAGCGGAGACATACGATCTGAGAAGTCGCACAATCCGTCGAATCCTTTCACACCGCTTCCGGCAGTAGTCATCGTAGGAGACTGAGAGATGGTATTTACGCGTACGCCTTTTTCACGTCCGTAGATGTAACCGAAGCTGCGAGCGATCGATTCAAGCAAAGATTTCGCATCTGCCATGTCGTTGTATCCGAAGAACGTACGCTGAGCAGCTACGTAAGAAAGAGCAAGGATCGAACCACCTTCTGTGATCGCGTCTTGTTTTTTAGCAACCTGCATCATTTTGTGGAATGAGATCGCAGAGATATCAAGAGTTTTTTCAAGCAAATCGTAGTCAAGATCATCGTAAGTACGTTTTTTACGTACGTTCGGCGACATACCGATTGAGTGAAGAACGAAATCGATTTTTCCTCCAAGGATTTCCTGTGCTTTCGTGAAAAGCATTTCAAGGTCTTCAATGTTTGTCGCATCGGCAGGAATCACTTCTGCGTTCAGTTTAGCACCCAGTTCGCTAACTGTACCCATACGTACTGCTACCGGAGTGTTTGTCAAGACGATCTGAGCGCCTTCTTCAACTGCTTTTTCTGCAACTTTCCATGCGATAGACATATCGTTAAGCGCTCCGAAAATGATACCTCTTTTACCTTTTAATAGATTATAAGCCATACTTATTACTGTATATTTTTAAAACTTTAAATAGAACCTGAAGATGTATGTGTTTGAAAAACGGCACAAAACTAACAAAAATGTGTAGATATTCAGCCTTTTCAATCAGAAAAAGAGCTTTTTAATTGTCGGACCGCGAAAAAGAAAAGCCTGTCTTTTTATGAAAAGACAGGCTTGGGAATGTATCTGATCGTACTTATTCGTGATAATAAATCCGTTTGACGCGCGAAGAAACCGATGTGATGATCTCATACGGAATCGTGTCGAGCCAATCCGAAATATAGGTGACGGGAAGATCGTCGCCGAAGAGAACCACGTGGTCGCCTTCGTTGCAAACGGCATCGGTGATGTCTACCATCATAGCGTCCATACAGATGTTTCCGATAGTCGGGCACTGGTATCCATTGATCAGTACATGCGCTTTGCCGTTGCCCAGATGGCGATCGTATCCGTCGGCATATCCGATCGGAACGATGGCGATGCGGGATTTGCGTTTGAGGACTCCTTTACGCGAATAACCGATGCTTTCGCCCGCTTCAAGTTCTTTGATCTGCAGGATCGTCGAACGAAGCGTGCTGACGTTGCGCAAATGCATATCCACTCCCGAGGCTTCGATGCCATACAGGCCGATACCGATTCGCACCATGTCGAGTTGCTCTTCGGGCATCCGTTCGATTCCGGCGGAATTGAGGATATGTTTCAGTATTTTATACGACGACGCTTTTTCGATTTTTTCGGCACACGCTTTGAACGTAACGATCTGTTTGCGCGTAAACTCATCGAAACAAGGATCGTCGGCTCCGGCAAGATGAGAGAATACGGAGCGGACTACGACGGTGCTTTGAGATTTGAGCAGGTCGATCAGTTCGTCGATCTCTTCGGGTAGAAATCCCAGACGGTGCATTCCCGAATCGATCTTGATGTGGATCGGGAAATTGGTGATGCCCAGAATCTCTCCTTCGTGGATGAACGCTTTCAGGATCTTGAAGCTGTATATCTCCGGTTCGAGACGATAGGCGAACAGGGTGCGGAAGGTGCTGAACTCGGGATTCATCACCATGATCGGTGTCGTGATTCCCTCTTTGCGCAAAGCGCTTCCCTCGTCGGCTACCGCTACGGCCAGGTAGTTGACTCCCAGATCTTGCAGTGTCTTAGCCAATTCGAACGAACCGGCTCCGTATCCGAACGCTTTTACCATGCAGGTGGTATAAGTGGACGGTTTTAATTTCTCCTTATATTGATTGTAGTTGTGCACGATGGCATCGAGATTCACCTCCAGGATCGTTTCATGCTGCTTGAGTTCGAGCCGTTCGGAAATCTCTTCGAAATGGAAGTTTCGCGCTCCTTTGAGCAGGATCAGTTCGTTTTGGAAATGATCGGCGGCTCCTGATTTGAGAAACTCTTCGGTCGTCAAGTAAAACTCCTTTTCCATGGAGAAGAACCCTTCGTTTTCCATCAGGTCGCGTCCGATGCCGATGATTCGGTCTACTTTTTTACGCTGACATAGTTCGGCTACTTTGCGATAAAGCGCCTTGGGCAGTAGTCCGGTCTGAAGGATATCGGAAAGAACGAGCGTATTGCGATGTTCGTCCGATGATCTGCGCATCTGAAAATCGAGCGCGATATCGAGCGAGTTGATATCGGAATTATAGGTGTCGTTGATGATGAGGCAATTGTTTTTTCCCTCTTTCACTTCGAGGCGCATCGCCACGGGCTCGAGTAGGGACATGCGTTCGGCGATGACCGATCCCGTATAACCCAGATAAAGCATGACTGCCAGACACTGGATTGCGTTTTCGATTGACGCGTCTTCGATGAACGGAATCTCAAATCCGCCCTCCAGCCCCAGGAACGTATAGCGGATGATGGTGGAATTGTCGTTTTTCTCGATCTGCGAGATGTAGATCGGGCGGTTGCGGTCTTTGCGCGACCAGGCGATTTCGCGGGTGCCGAGACACGCTTCTTCGATGGCGGTGGCAAGAAGGATATTGTCGCCGTCATAAACAATCAGATCGGATCCTTTGAAAAGCTGGATCTTCTCGTCGGTTTTCTGTCGGAAATTATCGAAATTCTCCTGATGCGTATCGCCGATGTTGGTAAGGATACCGATCGTAGGGCGGATGATATCGGCGATGCGATCCATCTCATTGGTTTTGGAGATGCCCGCTTCGAAGATACCCAGATTGGTATCGGGGGTAAGTTGCCAAACGGAAAGCGGAACGCCGATCTGCGAATTGTAGCTGCGAGGCGATCGAACGATGTTCCGGTCGGTATGCATCAACTGATAGAGCCACTCTTTAACGATGGTTTTGCCATTGCTGCCGGTAATCCCGATGATTGGAATATGGAAACGTAGCCGATGATGGCGCGCGAGCAGTTGCAGGGCGCGCAGGGCATCTTTGACACAAAGGAAATTGGCGTCGGAGAATGCGTCCCGCTGTTCGGGCATATCGGTTACGACGAAATTTCGTACTCCTTTATTATATAGGAGCGGAATGTATTTATGTCCGTCGTTTTTCGCGCTGCTCAGTGCGAAAAACAGACTTTCTTCAGGGAAGGTCAGGGAACGGCTGTCGGTCAGCAGGACACTGACCATTGCCGGATGAAGATTCTCTGCAGTTGCACCGATGATATCGGCTATCTCTTTGATAGAATAATGCATGGAGGAGAACTTTTAGAATGAATGTTATAGGTCGGGTGAGTCGAGATGACTCAGGCGGTCTTTAAACTGAAGTAACAGTTTTTCTAATGTAAAGAAATGATTTTTCTTTATTAAATGTTCGATTGTTTCTATGTTTTGTGTTAAAAAACGCCTGTAAGTGGGAGAATTCGGGTGTTGTGGTCGATGATTCCATGCTTTTAGTAGCTTTTCGCATTCCGAAACGATCTTTTGGGTTTCGGGAGCGAAGTAGGTTTCGGCAAATTTCGAACGAATGTATTTGATGGCGGTATCGCTCGGGTGGACCATATCTTCGGCATAGAACCGGTAGTCGCGTAAATCGTCGAGCATCATCTCGTAGGCTTCGAAATAACTGCATGCTTCAAACTCCGAACACAGATGATCGGCAGCCAGAAGAAGGGTGCTTTTGCTGAGCTGATTGCCATGGAGCGTATCTTTGATATGACGGATCGGACTGACCGTGAACACCAGTTGCAGATCGGGATTGAGCGCTTGCAGCCGGGTGATGAGCGGACGCCAGATATCAACGATCTCATCGACACTCATTCTGCGTCGGGTGAACAGGCGTTCGGGTTGTTTATGGCAGTTGGAAACTACACGTCCGGTTTCTTTCAGCTCATAAACCCATGCCGTGCCGAAGGTGATCAGCAGGAATCGGCTTTGCAAAAGATGGGCGCGTGCCCGGGATTGGGCGGTATCGATCGAGGCTAGCATCTCATCAGCCGAAGACATCGAAAAACGGGAATGATGGTCGTAGCTATGATGGACGCCGTTGGTTTCAAACAGATCCTGCCGCGTGTATTGTTTCTGATCTATCAGATGAAGGAGCGTTTCGGCTGCCGAAGCGGGGTTGTAAACGATGCCGGCGGGATTGACCACGACGTCGAAGAAATGCGCTTCGAGCCATGAGCCGATGTTCTCGGTAAAACAAGATCCGATCAGAAGAAGTTTGTCGGAGAAGCGGATCCGGATCGGAGCGGATGCGGGGATAAGTTCGGTTCTGAATATCATAGCTGACGCCTTTTTTACAAAGTTAATGAATCGCTCGCCCAGAACATCGGTTCGGTAGGCGGCAAAGTGTTTTTGTAAGCTGTTTTTTTCCTTTTGAAAGGGTAAAATGCTAACTTTGGGACGCTAAGAGAATTCATTAGACCTAACATTTATATCACTATAAAATTATGGCGAAACCATTTAAGTTTCAGGAAACTTTTCCATTGGGAAAAGATAAGACAGAATACTATCTGCTAACGTCGGATTACGTATCTGTAAAAGAATTTGACGGAAAGAAAATGCTAGTCGTAGCTCCGGAAGGTCTTACGTTGATGGCTCAGCACGCGATGCGTGACGTATCATTCTTGTTGCGCCGTGAGCACAATGAGATGGTAGCGAAGATCCTTCACGATCCGGAAGCTTCTGAAAATGATAAATACGTTGCTTTGACAATGCTTCGCAATGCCGAAGTGGCTGCTAAAGGTCAGTTGCCTGTATGTCAGGATACCGGTACGGCTATCGTGATGGGTAAAAAAGGCCAACAGGTGTGGACCGGCGGAAACGATGAGGAAGCAATCGCGAAAGGGATCTATAATACGTATACACAGGAAAACCTTCGTTACTCACAGAACGCTGCGTTGAATATGTATGACGAAGTGAATACAGGAACTAACCTTCCTGCTCAGATCGACCTGTATGCGGTAAACGGCGAAGAATATAAATTCCTTTTCGTAGCGAAAGGGGGCGGTTCTGCCAACAAAACTTATTTGTATCAGGAAACGAAAGCGTTGTTGAATCCGAAAACGTTGTTGAACTTCCTGATTGAAAAAATGAAAACGTTGGGTACGGCTGCTTGTCCTCCGTATCACATCGCATTCGTGATCGGTGGTACATCGGCTGAGACGAATCTGAAAACCGTTAAGTTGGCGTCTACGAAATATTATGACGAACTTCCGACCGAAGGAAACGAAGAGGGTCAGGCTTTCCGTGATGTCGAACTTGAAAAAGAATTGTTGAAAGCGGCTCAGGAATTGGGCTTGGGCGCACAGTTCGGCGGTAAATATTTCGCGCACGACGTTCGTATCGTACGTTTGTCTCGCCACGGTGCTTCTTGTCCGGTAGGTATGGGCGTATCTTGCTCGGCAGACCGTAACATCAAAGCGAAAATCAACGAGAAAGGGATCTGGATCGAGAAAATGGACGATCAGCCGGCAACTTTGATTCCGGAAGAACTTCGCAACGCCGGAGAAGGTAACGTTGTTAAGATCGACCTGAACCAGCCGATGGAGGATATCCTGAAAGAACTGTCTAAATATCCGGTATCGACTCGTCTGTCATTGAACGGAACGATTGTCGTAGGTCGCGATATCGCGCACGCGAAAATCAAAGAGTGTTTGGACGCCGGTTTCGGAATGCCTGAATACTTGAAAAACCATCCGATCTATTATGCAGGTCCGGCTAAGACTCCGGAAGGTATGCCTTCGGGATCGTTCGGTCCTACAACGGCAGGACGTATGGACTCGTATGTGGATCTGTTCCAGTCGCAAGGCGGTTCGATGATCATGATCGCAAAAGGAAACCGTAGCCAACAGGTGACAGACGCTTGTCATAAATACGGCGGTTTCTACTTGGGTAGCATCGGCGGTCCGGCAGCGATCCTGGCTCAGAACAACATCAAGAAAGTAGAATGTCTGGAATATCCTGAATTGGGTATGGAGGCAATCTGGAAAATCGAAGTGGAAGATTTCCCGGCGTTTATCTTGGTAGACGACAAAGGAAACGACTTCTTCAAACAGATTAAACCGACTTGCCCGGGAAAATGCTAATCCCGACGCAGTTAAGATAAAGGCAAAGGCTGTCTTCAGATTTTATCGCTGAAGACAGCCTTTCTTTATTGTGAAAAAAATAGGTTTTGGCTCGAAATGCATCGTACGAAAAAGGCTCGAGAGAGATGTTTTAATGATTCCTTTTTGTAGATTTGTATAAGGAAGCTTTTCTGGATAAGCGAATCGCTGCCTGAGATTCTTGCTCGGGCGCCATTTTCGGTCAAAGAAGCGACCGGATGTTCTCTAACAAAACAGCAGATCAATTGTTGTATTAGCTGAGACGTTCTTTTATTTTAAATACATAAATAACTAAGCTTCTGGAAATTAAACCCGGGAAATTCGTTGCCGTTTCATACAAACCTTCGGGTATTCATCCGAATGAATAACCAGAAGAGTAGGAAGAAAGTCAGCACGGCAAACCGTCGTCATTCGAGTCCGGTCCATGTATGCCTTTGGAGTCATTCGAGAAAAATCTGGAATACTTCATCTGCGGTGAATAGTCTGATTTCGTACTGACCGCCGAATATG
>CAMTOW010000070.1 GCA_947074245.1 uncultured Bacteroidales bacterium
CGAGATTCTCCGGAGTGACTGGAGTTCAGACGTGTGCTCTTCCGATCTCAATACCGATCTTCAGGCTTATCTGGAATATCAGGATGCGTATTGGGAATATAAAGCACAGGTTGCTGAAGCGACTACGGGTAAAAATACGCGCGATCAGTTTTATATGAGTCGCAACGGTCGCTATATCACAAGTACTTATATGATGGATGGCGAAGATGAGTTTGATCCGTGGGGCTCTCCGGCTGCGAACAAACCGGTGAAAGACCACTCTTTGATAACGAAATTGTTTGCGGAAAAACCGATAGTGGTGGACTCTGACCACTTGCGTGGAGCGCGTGATACACAGGATACGGATGATTTTGGCGCGACATATTATGTTCCGTTCACAATCGACTTGGAATCAAAAGAACTTACTCATCTGGAAAATATCGAGTTTAATGGTTTGGCTACAACGATTACCAATGATGGTACGATGTGCTATGTGACTCCTTACCTGGATTATACGAGAAGCTCGAAGATCGTTCCGGCTGGTACTACTACGCCGATCTCTTTGGCGGAATGGTCTAGAGATTACAAGGATTTTGATTTCTCGGATCATATCAAATATTCTTGGGTGAACTACGAATATGTATGGAACGAAGAAGATGGTATGTATGATATGGTTGAAGTGGTTGTCAACGACAGTGTAATGGAAGGAACTGTATTTATTGCTCCGAATCTGGAATCAATGTATTCATTCAACTGGGATCCTTCCCAAGGACTTTTCCACAGTTATGTGGTTCGTTATGACAATGTAGAGGATGCGATTCAAAAGATCGATAAAGAAAAACAACCGGTTCTTTTCTTCCCGAATCCGGCTACGGATGTACTGAACTTTACAGAGGATGTATTAAATGTAAGCGTTATGGATCTTTCTGGAAAGAAAGTTTTGGAAGCGTCTTCAGGAATGCGTACTCTTGATCTGACTTCACTCGTAAAAGGTGTATACATTGTTCGCATTCATACAGAAAACGGTATTGTGGCGCAAAAGTTATTTGTGAATAAATGAGAGAGGAATTGATTCTGAATACCGATCTACTGATAATGGTTCTTCGGTTTGGAATATAAGGTCTATAAACAAAAAAGGCAATCCATTCGGATTGCCTTTTTTTGTTTGTTAGCGGGGTAGTGGCCCGTCAATTTTTGGATTGTTGATTATCTCTTGCTCAGGTATCTGATAGAAATAATAAGGTGAATTTGGCGTGAAGTCCGATTTATCCGGGAATACCAATGTGAAATGTCCACCTTTGATTGTCGGATATTCTGGGAAATCTGCTTTGTTAAGAGGTTCACGAACCAACGCTTTTTGTGTACGCGTCAAGTCGAATACACCGCAAACGCCTTCTCCCCAAAACTCACGACGACGCTCCTGCAATACGAATTCAAGATCACAATCGTATCCGCTGGTTGATGCGTTGCGTCGCTCACGGATCTCTTCGATGATGTCGTCCGCGCTTTGGTCGCTACCGCCCGTTCCGCCGCGAAGTTTTGCTTCAGCTTCGATTAGCCACGCTTCTGCCGAACGCATGTATACGATATCGCCGCTTGTTTCGTTTTCACGGAAACGGAATTTCGTATAGGTAAGAAGGTTCTGAACGCGTGGTGCGCCTGTCGTACTGAACTCAAACAAGCTGAAGCGGATATCATCCGTATCATATCCGGTTCCGTAATCGAACAGCTTGATGAAGTTCGGATCCGGTACGGCATTTTTATAATAGGCGCGTGTATCTGCGTGGCGTGTGTCCAGATAATGGAACGCGTAACTCATATCGCGGTTTGATGAGGTCTGTGAAAGTCCCCACATGAACTCTGGATTAGACGATTCATTGAAACCGGATGCGAATTGGTCGGTCGACATCAATGGGTAAGTTGTTGACTTACGGATATCATAAGCGTGCTTGATCGCTTCGTTCATATCGTTCTGAACCCCTCCTGTAGCGGTAGTACCTCTTGTCAGATAAGCGCGGGCAAGAAACATCGACGCTACGTGTTCGTCGATTTCTGCAAATGTGCTTTTTCTGAATTTTACTTCATGAAGAATCTCTTTCGATTCTAGAAGGTCGTTGATCAACACTTCATAGATCTCAGCTACGGTCGAAAGTTTTACTCCTTTTGCGATTTCACTGATATCGGTCATTCCGTTCATGTTCGGACAAACCGGAAGGTCTTTCGCCAAAGCGTATGGTTTCTGCCACAAGCGTACGATGTCTAGATAACACATCGAACGTAGTGCTAACAACTGAGCGTACAGTGCGCGTGATTTTACGGATGGAGATGGCAACGTTTCGTAAAATTCAATCGCTTTGTTACAGTTGGAGATACACAGATAGTATTTACGCCACATCATGTTTACGTTCGTGCCTACGATGTTGTTGGTCATAAAGTTATATTGTGTAACGACTCCTCCGTATACACCGCTTGTTCCGATCATATCTCCTCCTAGAGCGTCTACGGCAAGCAGGTTGCTGCGATAACCGGGATATCCGTAAGAGTTGAACCATGAAGTTAGGGAAGAGAAGGCTCCGTTATAAAGAGCGTTCAGGGTTTGATCTGCATATTCTGCTGATAAAGATTGGTCTGTGGCGTTGCTGGGTGGGTTTACCGTAAGATAATCATCGCAAGATGTCAGCCCCAATGCGATTAACGCAACTGCCATATATTTTTTCATCATGTTCTTGTTTTGTTAATGTTAGAATGTAAGATTTACACCGAATGAACAGGTTTTAACTGCTGGATAACGATAACTTGTAGTTCCGTTCAAACCTCCTGATTCCGGATCGATACCTTTTTCACCATATACAGTGAATAGGTTTTCTCCCTGGAAGAAGACTGCCGCATTGCTGATCTGAAGATGTTTCAATACGTTTCTCGGAACATTATAGGTTACCGCTAAATTTTTAAGACGTCCGAACGAACCGTTGTATAGATGACGGGACGACTGTGACGAATAGTTATTCGACAAGCTGGTCGTTGTCAGTCTCGGTAGATCTGTATCCGGGTTCTCTGGTGTCCAGCGATCCAACATGTCTTTTGCCCAAGGGCGACCTTTCGATGATCCGTGGCTGTAGTTCCCTAGGTAGTCGGTCGCATAAAGTTTACCACCCAAGCTGTATGAGAACAATGCTGAGATTGTAAAGTCAAATACTCGAACGTCTGCGCTTACGCCTCCGTATACTTTCGGCAATGCGCTACCCATGTTACGACGGTCGTTGGATGATGCCGTAGCGTAGTTTGTGGTTCTGTATTTGTTTCCGTTCTCATCGAATAGATACCATGATGGCTCACCGCCGGTTGCGACATTGGTGGTCTGATAGATATCGCCGTTTCCGTTTTTACGGTCATACAAAGCTTCTCCTGCGGTTGTGTTTCCTGCCCATTCTACAAGTCTGAAGCCATAGATGTCTCCTCCTTTGATTAAGAATTTCGTGCCCGATTGTACACCTTTTTCTACAGGAAAGGCAGTGATCTTATTTCTATAGTGAGCTAGGTTAAGACCTAGGTCTACTCCGAATTTTTTATTGGAGAATACCGTTCCTTTCAAATCGAGCTCAATACCGTTGTTGCGCATCTCTCCGATGTTCGATATGATTGATCCGTAACCGGATGACGATGGTAGATCCATTCCATAGAGCAAGTCTTTCGATTTACGGATGAAATATTCGAAACTACCGCGTAGACGATTGTTGAACAAGGCAAAATCGACACCTGCGTTGAAGTTTAGGTTCGTTTCCCAAGTCAGGTCTTTGTTGGCAAGAGTCTGAATGTAAAGACCTGGAGAACTACCTACCTGTGCTGATTCGTATACCGACTGGTATGGATAGTATCCCGAAAGTTCCTGGTTACCCTGTGCTCCATAGCTAACGCGAAGTTTCATGAGATTGATCTGTGTGATGTCTTCCATGAAATGCTCACGTGCCATATTCCAAGATGCACTCGCTGACCAGAAGTTACCCCAACGGTGATCTTTGTGGAATTTCGAAGAACCGTCGCGACGGTAAGATCCCGAAAGGATGTATTTGCTGTCATAGTTATACTCGGCGCGTCCCATGAAGCCGGCCAAAGTGAACTTGTCAGAATAACCGTTGAATCCGGATACGACCGACCCTGCGTCTGGTTCTGTGATTCCTGGCAATGGGAACGATGTTCTGCTACCGCCGTTGTACTCTCTGTAATATCCGTAGATTTCCTGTCCGGCCATCAATGAGATCATATGTAGGTCATTGAATGCTTTGCTGTAGTTCAGGATATTATTGAATGTATAGCTTTTTATAAGCAATGTGCTTCTGTCTGCAGATGTCGTTTCTAGGTTCTGCGCTACTTCATTCTGTCCGTCTGGTCCGAGGGTCAATAATGGAGAGAATGTCGGATTGTAGTTATGATTGTTACGGATGCTGATGTCTGTGCTGTACGATGTTTTGAATTTCAAACCTTTCAGACACTCCATTTTCTCATGCATGGTTCCGAAGTCGAACTCCAAACTTCCGCGCATTGATACCAAATCGCGTTTTCTCTGATTCTTTCTCAATTCAAGTGCTGCGATCTCATTGTTTGTAGCGAATGAGCTCGTACGATACGGACCGAAATCATAGATTTTATTCCCTTTTGCGTCTAGGATATAATCTCCTGTATCCGGATTTCTTTTATAGATAGGATAGAACGATGGCATCATCATACCGTAGCTGAATGCGTTACCCACATTACTGTCCTGTGAATCGTTAAAATCGGTTTTACTGTTAGAGTAACCGATATTCAACATCAGACGCAACCATTTCGTGGTTTGATTATTGATGTTCGCACGTACCGAAGTACGAGAGAACCCCGATCCGCGTGTAATCCCGTCTTCGTTCAAATGTCCTGCGGAAACATAATATTGAGTTTGTTTATTACCTCCCGAAACGTTGGCGTTCACTTCATAACGCTGACCGGTTCCGATCATGGCGTTTTGCCAGTCATCATTCCATAATGGGTTGATTCCGTCGATTAGCTTCCCGTCGATTCCGACCGGTTCCGGATAACGAGATCCGTATGGATTGATCCCGGCATCTCCGATGAGTTCTTTGGATGCGAGAATAGCTGCTTCTTCTGCGCTTTTCTTGTTATCCATATATCCATTGCGAAGAGCTTCCCATCGTAGTTCCATCCAATCGTTGGTTCCCATTAATTCGATTGGTTTTACGGCGCGTTTCGACCAGCCCGCAGTCGCTCTTAGATTGACTTGTGGTGCTTTGTCGGCACTACCTCCTTTGGTTGTGATCAATACCACACCGTTACCCGCACGTGATCCGTACAAGGCTGCAGAAGCGGCATCTTTCAAAACAACCATCGATTCGATGTCGGATGGATTGATGCTCGATAGATCGCCATCGAAAGCGACTCCGTCTACCACATAAAGTGGAGTACTTGAAGCATTGATCGATCCTACACCGCGTACACGGATGGTTGCCTCAGAACCGGGTTGTCCGGAAGCCGAACTTACCTGTACACCGGCTGCTGCTCCTTGCAATGCGGTTGTTAGATTCGATACCTGAGCTGTGTTCAGACGGTTGTTGTCTACGACAGCCAAAGCCCCGGTGAAGGTGTTCTTTTTAGCAGTACCGTAAGCGACAACGATCACTTCATCCAACTTCTGTTCGTCACTATGCAATTCAATCACCTTCGCATGATCGGATGCAACCTCTTTAGGCATCATTCCGACATACGAAATAATTAGTTTTTGACCATCCGGAACTTCAATAGAATAGTTTCCGTCTATATCAGTGACAGTTCCGGTTGTCGTTCCTTTCACGACGATGGATGCTCCGATAATAGGTTCTCCTGATGATTCCACAACTTTTCCGGTTATTAGCTTCTTTTGTCCTTGTCCAAATGCCAAGGTTGCACTCAAAAGAAAAACCGGACCAACTAGCAAACTCTTTTTTAAGCAATTTAAATAGATCCTATTTTTCATTTACGATCAGATGAATTATTAATATATGTGTCTCACAAATATAAAATTTTATCAATGCTTAATGTGTTTAATGATAAATTTTATCATAAAAGCTTTAAAACATAATATAACTTTAATTTAAATAGAATTAATTAATATTTATTTTACGGGTATTTTACTAGGGTTATTGTAAGAAATGAAGTCGATTATTGTGGGAATTATTTTCTGAGACACTTTTTTAGAGATAAAATGAAAATATTTTTTTGTGATTAATGAGCATTTGATAGATAATAGTTGTTTAAATAAAACTATAAGTATTTATCGATATTTAATTCGAATGTTTAAGCACTTGTATCTATGTCTATGCGTAAGGTTATACTTCTTTTAATGATTTTAGGGGTCTGCAATGTATATGCGGAACGAAAAAAAGTGGGTCTCGTATTGGGTGGAGGCGGCGCCAAAGGTGCTGCTCATGTAGGGGTGTTGAAAGTTTTGGAAGAGGCGCAGATTCCGATCGATTATATTGCCGGTACCAGTGCCGGAGCGTTGATCGGAGGTTTGTATGCGGCTGGATACTCAGCCGATCAGTTGGATAGTTTGATTCATCATCTGGATTGGAAATCTCTGATGAGCGATCAGTCATCCCAAAAAAATCTGTTTTATAAGACAAAAGAGAGAGATGCCAAGTATTTACTGACTTTCCCTTTTAATAAGAAGATTAGTTTGCCTGCCGGAATTGTCAGCGGGCAGAACGTTATGAATTTATTATCCGATATGACCATCGGGTATCATGATCTGAAGTCTTTTGAAGATTTACCGATTCCATTCGCTTGTGTTGCGACTGATTTATCGGGTGGGAAGTCGATGGTGCTATCGTCGGGGTCATTGCCTTTGGCAATGCGTGCAAGTATGTCGATACCGGGATATTTCACTCCTGTATCTATGGATAGTATGATCTTGGTCGATGGTGGGGTATTGAATAACTTACCGACGAATGTCGTAAAAGCCATGGGAGCGGATATAACCATCGGAGTTGATTTGTCCGCCGGAGAAGGGAAGCAGGATCTGTATTCTTTTATGGGAATGCTTAATCAGTTGATTGATATCATGGGCAGTACGATGTATGAAAAGAACAAGGCGGATCTGGATCTGTGCTTGGTTCCTGCATTAAAAGGGTATGGTACAATGAGCTTTTTCAATCAGGCGATTGATACTTTATATAACAGTGGATTGCAAACGGCGCAAGCTCATCTGCCTCAATTATTAGCGTTGAAAGCTGAAATATATGGGGGGGACACGACCAATCTTCCTCCTTATCGGGAGTTTGACAATACGGCAGCGATGCACCTTTATGATACCATTCGGATCAATGATATATTCTTCGAAAATATTCCTCCGCAAGACTATCGGTGGTTTTTGAAGGAAACGGAATTAAAACAGCATAGCAATATAACATTAAAGGATATCAATAATGCATTGAGTATTCTGGAGGGTTTGGATATGTTTTCCAGTGTAACTTATACGTTGAGCGATAAAGAACCTTGTGATCTGATCTTTATATTGAAAAAGAAAGCGCTTAATCAGATCAACGTCGGATTTCGTTTCGATACCGAAAGTCTCGGGTCATTGTTGTTAAATACCACTTTTTCCCAAAAGTTTTTGAAAGGAGGAGAGGTTGGTGTTACTGCGAAACTGGATATGAATCCATACTTGGAAATTGATTATAATTGGGGTGCTGGTTTTATGAATAAACTGAGTGTCGGTTATAAGCTCGGGTATCATAATTTCAATATGGATAAGCATCGTAAACGGATCGATAATATTTATTTCTTTTGGCAAAATGCAAATCTTAAATACATGGGCGTGTTTAAGAACTTAGAAGTTCAGACCGGTCTTGAATGGGATTATTACGGACGGATCAATGCGATATTCGATACGGATTATAATCCGATGAAGGTGAATAGGGGATCTTATGTCAATTATTTTTGTAACCTCAATATCGATGCGTATGATAATAAGTATTATCCGCACAAAGGGTTCTATGGGAGCTTTTCAGCGAAGTTGATCACCGATAATTTTATTGGAATCAATGGCAATTCACCTTTGGGTGTCATCGCGTTCAATGTAGAGACTGTCGTGAGTTTTACGGATGGGTTCAGTCTAATACCGTCTTTGTCGGGACGTTTCTTGTGGGGTGATGAGGTGCCTGCCATTTATCAAAACTACATGGGGGGATCGTTGAACGCGCGATATTTACCGCAACAGATCGCTTTTCCTGGTATAAGAAATATTCAGGTCTTTGAAGATATGCTCGGAATGGCTCGTCTGATGCTTCGTTTCAGGCTAAAACCCAAACATTATATTTTTGCGGGAGGTGATTTCGCGAAACAATCGCAGCATATCGGAGATATCTTTAGCGGAGATAATATCTGGAGTACGCACGCCCGTTATAGTTTTGACTCTCCGGTAGGTCCGATCAGTCTTCAATTGAGTTATTCCAATTGGGTCAAACAGTTGGTTGCTTATGCCAGTATCGGATATAATTTTTAAACCACTTGCCGTTGGGTGACTTTGAGATCGGAAGAGCACACGTCTGAA
>CAMTOW010000071.1 GCA_947074245.1 uncultured Bacteroidales bacterium
AAAGGAACAAGGGATAGTTGTTTATGTAATATATTTGCGACTATTGAAAAACGAACGAAGACTCAACAGAGCCATCACAATGGAATTTTCTTTCCTTGAGATAGAATTTTATTTACCTTATTCTTAATAAAATAAATACTATGGAGCGCACGTTGATTATACTTAAGCCCTCTGCTCTTCAGCGTCGGCTTATCGGGGAAATTCTAACTCGATTTGAAAGAAAGGGATTCATCATTTGCGGTATGAAAATGATGAGATTGGATGAAAAAATCTTAGATGACCATTACTCACATCTGACAGATAAACCTTTTTATCCACGAATTAAAAAAAGTATGATGAGTTCACCGGTTGTGGTGTGCTGTGTACAGGGTGTCAATGCGATACCGGTTGTACATGCCATGGCAGGAGTAACGAACGGGCGGTCAGCCGCTCCGGGAACGATACGCGGTGATTTCAGTCTGAGTGTTCAGGAAAACGTAATTCATACATCCGATTCTGCCAAAACAGCCAAAGAGGAGATCGGCCGGTTCTTTAGTCCGGAAGAAATTTTTGAATATGATATTGCAACCTTACATTATCTGTATGCCGATGATGAGGTCGCACTCGAATAAAACGAATTATTAAAAATGAGTTTGATAAGAAACGCGAAACTTTTATTGACAATCGTAATTGCAGCCGTCACAATCGCCGGAAAAGCCCAAAGCAGTGACCAGATGCACCAACAAATGCATCAACAAATGCTGGCCGATCAGGTGAACATTCACAAAGAAGTAAATCTTCTGGATTCTGTCACAATGCTTTATCGCCTACAGGAAGAGGAACTGCTGTTTCCTGCATTAGACCTGTATGAATCATGGAATAATGATTGGGTAAATCCGTATCGCGGACAGAATGTGAAACTGCCCGACTCACTCAAGATCGACGTATCGGATTATTTTCCGCCTACGTTGGGTCATGTAACATCCAATTTCGGATGGCGTCGACGCAGAATGCACAACGGTATCGATTTGAAAGTACAAACGGGAGATACCATCTACGCCGCCTTCTCAGGCAAGATCCGTGTTCGTAAATTCGAGCGCCGTGGATATGGTTACTACCTGGTGGTTCGTCACAACAACGGATTGGAAACCGTCTACGGACATCTTTCCAAATTCCTGGTAAAACAAGACGATGTCGTGAAAGCCGGACAACCGATCGCATTGGGCGGTAATACGGGACGTTCGACCGGATCTCACCTTCACTTCGAAACTCGCTTGATGGGGCAGGTGATCAATCCCAACGATATCATCGATTTCAATAATAAGGTAGCGCACACCGATACTTACCTCTTCCAATCGAAGAAGAGCAGAGCAGTCGCCAACGGAACGATCGGACCGGGCGGGATCGCTTATCACCGCGTAAAATCGGGAGATTCGCTTTCGAGAATCTCGAAGATCTATGGCGTATCGGTCAGCCAACTTTGCAAACTCAACAAAATCACACCGACAACAACATTGCAGATCGGACAGCGACTGCGATATAACTAATAAAAAGAAAACCATTTCTCGGACTTAATCGGGAAATGGTTTTCTTTTTTTATCTGTATGGATGATCCTTTTGTTTCGTGATAAGGCTTCTTATCTTTTTATGCGGGAATCAGCCGCGAGTATCGTCCATCGTATCTTCCGATGGGTTCTCTTCTTCCAAAGCCTCGTCGATGTTTTCCTGAGTCGGAGGAGCATCTTTTTCAAAAGGTTCTACCGGATATATTTTCTCGTCCATATCTTTAGTAGTAGGAGCTTTGTCTTTTTTGTCTTTGTCCATAATCGGTATTTTTTTAGATATTCATTTAATGTAAAACAAACCGTAGGGCGAAATGATCGGCCTTCTATGGCATAATCCGCGCCGTGTTAAGCTCCTTTATCAGCTTTTAGATTCCATTCCGATGTTTTCGTGTCCGGATTCGTCATTGCCGGCTACGCGTTGGATATTCTGCAAAGCAAGATAGGTATCACCGAACTTCTGATAGTTTTCCCCTTCGATATCGAATGTATCCTGATGTTCTTCTTCAATTTCTACCAACTGTTCAAACAGGCGTTTGGTGGTAGAATCGCCTTCTGCTGCACATTGTGAAGCGAAGTCGTTGTAAAGATCTACCGTTTTCCGCTCCATATCCGCGGCAATTTCCAATACGCGCTTGATATCGAGTTCGATCTTGCCCTCTTTCTTATCCAGGTACATGATGTCTGACATCGGCTTCATAATGATATCTCCTTTCAAGAATAGAATTCTATCCGAAAGCATATCGATGTGAGTCATCTCCTTGATGGCGATGTTTTGAAACAGTTTGGCCAAATGGGCAAAACCTCGGTCTTCGAAATGAAACTGGAAATAAAGATATTGCAATACGGTTTCGATCTCTTTCGCCACCGCTTTATTCAGTAATTCGATGCTTTTTGCTTTGACTGCCATAATCGTATGTTTTTAATTGGTACTTTATTAAACGATAACAGTCGAAAAAATAGAAAGTTCTGTTTGAGGGGTTTAATTAATGGAATAAGACAATTGAGGAACTGAAAAATCGGTTGGCTGACTCTTCGGATGCGAAAGCGGGAAGATGAGGCGGGATAAAAAAATATCCCGGCAACCATTCGGTTCCGGGATATTGATATTGTGTGTTGTAAAGATCTTAATCGGATCAGATTACGAACTGTGAACTGATTGATTCGTTGTCAACAACGCGACGGATCGTTTCTGCAAACATTCCCGCGATACTGATTACGTGAGCTTTCGGACAATCCTGAGTGAAAGGAATACTGTCTGTAAAGATCATTTCGATCATGTTTGAGTCCATAACGCGATCGGTAGCCGGATGAGACATAATCGCATGACTTGCGATTGCGCGTACCGAACAAGCTCCTTTGGAAACCATCAGATCGGCAGCTTTTGTGATTGTACCAGCCGTATCGACCATATCATCGATTAGGATGACGTTCTTATCCTGAACATCACCGATCACCACCATGTTTTCGATTTCATTGGCTTTCGCACGTGATTTGTGACAAAGTACGAGAGGAACTCCAAAGTATTTCGCGTAAGTATTCGCACGTTTCGAACCACCCACATCCGGAGATGCGATTACCAGATTTTCAAGTTGAAGCGAGTCGATGTACGGTGCGAAAACGGTTGATGCATAAAGATGATCTACCGGTACGTTGAAGAATCCCTGAATCTGATCTGCATGAAGATCCATTGTGATAAGACGATCGATTCCTGCCACACTTAGGATGTCGGCGATTAGTTTCGCTCCGATAGCCACACGAGGCTGATCTTTACGATCCTGACGTGCCCATCCGAAATAAGGGATCACGGCGATAATTGATTTGGCAGACGCACGTTTTGCCGCATCGATCATCAACAATAATTCCATAAGGTTGTCAGAATTCGGGAAAGTAGACTGAATTAGGAATACATGCTTTCCGCGGATTGACTCTTCGAATGAAACTCCAAATTCACCATCGGCGAAATGTTGAACTTTCATATTTCCCAATTCACAACCCAGATTGTCGCAAATTTTTTCAGCAAGATAACGGGTAGCTGTACCCGAAAAAACCTTAAAAGGAGACTGTTGGCTCATTTTGATAATTTGATATGGCGGTTTAAGAATTTCTGCACAGGTATAACTTACTATTGTTAGTTATATATCTTATATCTGTTTTTTTATTTTTTTTCGTCGGGACTTATCGGTAAGGTCACCTTACAAATCATTCCGGAGAACGGTTCTATTTCGGCCGAAAAAACAGAGTCGGGACTGATACGCCATTCGTCGGAACGTCCGCTAAGAAGTTCGGTCATATCATAAGTGCCCGGTGTAATGTGCAGATGTTCAAAGGCATGCCAAGGAATATTCACTTCAGTGTGGAGCGCCTGATCGGAAAAATTAACGACGATCAAAATGAGTTCGTTATCTTTCTTGCGCAGGAAGGCATATTGTTTCAGCGGATCGAAAGTACTCTGTTCGGTATTGGCATACATCAGGTCGAAAAATTCTCCTTCGCGGATCGCCACTTCAGAATTGCAGGCGATGAGAATTTTCTGGTAGATATGTCGCAGCGACTTCTCTTCATCGGTAAGGCGCGCTTCGTCCCATTTGCCATTGTCGTTCCAGCGAATCAGTTTATCCAACGACCAGTAATCGAAAATGGTCGTGCGGCCGTCTTTTCCGCTGAACCCCTCTTCGTCCATTCCTTTTTCGCCCAATTCCTGGCCGAAGTAGATCAGAAACGGATTGCCATTCATCATCGACGATACGATCAATGCAGGAATGCCGCGTTTGGCATCGCCTGCAAAAAAGTCGGAAGCAAGGCGTTGTTCGTCATGATTCTCCAGAAAATTGAGCATATACTTCTGAATTCCTTCCAGCGCCTGCCATTGATGAGTGATGGAAGAAGCGGGAGCAAATCCCATAGTCACGGCGCGCAACGTATCGTATAGCCCCACTTTATCATAGAGATAATCGAAATGTCCGCGGAAGATATAATCGCGATACAAAGCCGGTTCATAAATTTCGGCAATGAAAAGGATATCGGGGTATTGAGCTTTCACCTTCGGAATCACCCAATCCCAAAATTCGATCGGAACCATGTGTGCCATGTCGCAACGGAAACCGTCAATATTTTTCTCGGCCCAGTAAAGTAGGATATGGAGCATTTTATTCCAGGTATCCGGAATCGGATCGAAATGTCTGGAACCGTCTTTATAATTGATGCCGTAGTTGAGTTTTACCGTTTCATACCAGTCGTTTACACTCGGATAGGCATGAAAACAATCGTTTCCCGTCGCTTTCGACGGATATTCCTGATACTGTTTTTCTCCTTGTCCCAGATCGATACCGGGAGCGAATCCTTGTCCGGGTATGTAGTAGAAGTTGTTTTGCGGATCGAAATCGGTATCGGTTCGGTCTTTGGCGCCGAAATCCTCTATACCTTCCGGTTTCATCGACGATTTATATTGTCTTGCCACATGGTTCGGAACGAAATCGATGATCATCTTCAGACCGTTGGCATGCGTCCGTTGAACCAGTTCGTCGAATTCCTGCATGCGTTTGTCGATATTTTCTGCCAAATCGGGCGAAACGGAATAATAGTCGGTAATCGCATACGGCGAACCGCTTTTTCCTTTTACGACATAGGGATTTTGCAGAGGCAAATTTTCTGCCGAGAAATCAGTTTGGGTCGCTTGCTGCAGCAATCCGGTATACCAAATGTAATTGCAACCCAGAGAACGAATCGAAAATAGCGCCTTGTCGGTATAATCTTTCATTTTCCCCACTCCGTTTTCGTAAACAGAACCATGGGGATGGTTGACTTGAGTCGTGTTTCCGAAAAGGCGTGGAAAGGTTTGATAAATGATGATCTTTTCTTTCATAGCAATTAAACTTTCTGAACTTTATTAGGAGTATAATCATTCGGAAATCCCGGCTTACCGGCTTTCTCGAATTTCTGCAATACAGACGTAGCCAACTTATATCCGCAATCTACGATCGTATTGATGTGTTTGAGATCAAATGTACTATAATTCGCAATAGCATCAATTTCAAAAAGTAAATCACACATCTTTTTATCTTCGTTGGAGTTGGAGCGGAACATCATATTATAAGATCGTTCGGCAATGCTTTTCAGGTTCTTCTTATAAGGACCCAGTTTCAGCGGATTAACGTCGATTCCCACAATAAAATCACAATCGTTGCGGATCGGATAAACCGGAAAATTCCTTAAGATGCCGCCATCTACATAGTTGATTCCGTTGATCTCTACCGGCGGAAAGAAGATCGGAATGCTACACGATGCGTAAACGCAATCTCCTACATGGCCTTCTGTGAAAATCTTGGAAACTCCGTTGTCGAAATCGGTCGCAATGATCCGTAACGGTATTTTCATATCGTCGAATGTGCGACTGCCGACTCTGCGATCCAGAAAGTCTTTGAATCCCTTCGTCGTGAACAGGCTGATCTTGGGCACGGTGATATCGGCAAAATCCTTGAAGTGCTCCTGGGCAAACATATCCAGAATCTCATGCGGACGATAGCCCATACAGTAAAGCGTGCCGACGATAGACCCCGCACTCACTCCGGCTATTAAATCCGGATAGATATTGTGCTCTTCCAATGCTTTGAGCGCTCCTAAATGCGCAAAACCACGTGCGCCTCCTCCGCTAAGCGCATACCCGATTTTATAGGGTTTGGGTTTCATCTGATTTTCAATATATGCATCTACTTCCATGGGAATCTGTATTAAAAGAGTTGTCAATAGCTCGTTCTGATCCTCCAGAACATAACATCTTAGTTACAAAACAAGTTAGTTAAAAATATAGTTTAAGCCTTTCTGTATAAGAAATATAAAAGTAGGGTAAACAAATCGGCGATACCCGTTTGATATAGCAGATCCAGAACTCGGGTTAAGATCTTGTAAATCCGAATGAGGCTTCTTTTACGCTCATAAATGTGTCATACTCGATGCCGGATTTTATCTCTTGTGAATCAGAATAGAACTTCTCTTACCCCGACGCGTCGACCGGCAAAGATTTGTTTGATTCGAATTTTATCCACTAATTTAAACGATAATACGCACGAAGCGTTAATTCAGAATAACACCACAATTAAATTCTTATGAAGATCTTACTGATAGAAGATGAACTCGAACTACGCAGTCTTATTGCTGAATCATTGCGCAAGGAGCGTTATGTGGTCGAGGAGGCGATAGACTACAAAGAAGCTCTCCTGAAGATCGAAACCTATAAATACGACTGCATTCTTTTGGATATAACATTACCCGGCGGAAGCGGTCTGGATTTGCTCAATCACCTCAAAGAGATGCATAAGAAAGAGAACGTGATCATCATTTCGGCTCGAGATTCGCTCGAAGACAAGATTGCCGGACTGGAATCGGGAGCAGACGATTATCTGACCAAGCCGTTTCATTTGGCCGAATTGAGCGCCCGCATCCGAAGTGTTTTGCGTCGTACGCAGCAAGAGGGCGAAAATAAGATCTGCTTCGGCAATATCACCATTTATCCGACCGATTATAAGGCGCTGATAGACGGCCAGCCTTTGTCTTTAAACCGCAAGGAGTTCGTTATCCTTCATTATATCATGAACCGTACCGACCGGTTGATCGATAAAGTCCAGATGGCAGAGCATGTCTGGGGCGATCATATCGATCAGTCGGACAATTACGATTTCATCTACGCCCAGATCAAGAATCTGCGCAAGAAGCTGAAAGACGCCGGAGCGACCCCCGAACTGAAAGCGATCTACGGCGTAGGTTATAAATTCACGTTAGAGAACTGATCGTATGACATTGTTACACAGAATTACGCTTCGCATATCGGTTGTAGTCGCTGTTCTACTGACCGGGTGGGCATTCCTGTTTTATTTCGCCATCACCGACGAGATCAACGACGAAACCGACGATTCTCTCGAGCATTATGCCGAGATTCTGATCGAACGGGCTTTGGCAGGCGAAAGCCTTCCGGCAACGACCAACGGATCGAACAATCAATATTATCTGGAGAGGATATCGGAAGAGATGGCTCAGGTTACGCCGGGAATTTGCTACGGCGATACGATGATTTATATCTGGGATAAGAAAGAAACGGAGCCAGCCCGCTTTTACTCCGCCATATTCCGGGATGATGACGGGCAATATTATAACTTACGCGTATTCACTCCCACTTTCGAAAAAGAAGATCTCATCCAATCCATTCTTTTACTGATCATCATCCTTTATTCGGCTCTGCTTATTGCGATCATCGTAGTTAATATGATCGTTTTCTACCGGAGCATGAAACCGTTTTATCGGGTGATCCGGTGGTTGGATGCCTATCGACCGGGAGGGCGTACTTCCGAGTTGAAAAACGATACCAACATATCCGAATTCCGAAAATTGAATGAAGCCGCCGTAAACTATACCACGCGGATGGAGGAGCTCTTCGACAAACAAAAAGAATTTATCGGAAATGCCTCTCATGAGATTCAGACTCCTCTGGCCATCTGTCGCAATCGCATCGAGATGATGCTCGAGCAGGAAAACCTGACCGTCGAGCAAGCCGAACAACTCGCTTCGGTCTATTCTACGCTCCAACGCATCAGCAAACTGAATAAGACCCTTCTGCTTTTGTCGCGAATCGACAATCGACAATTTCCCAATCAGAAGCCGATCGACTTCAATGAATTGATAAAACGATTTTTGCCCGATTTCGAAGAGATATTCGCCCACAAGCAGATTCATGTGAAAGTGATTGAAAAAGGCGTTTTTCTGAAAACCATGAACGAGACGTTGGCCGAAATTCTCATGAGCAACCTTTTGCGAAACGCTTTTATCCATACTCCGCAGGGCGAACGGCTGGAGATCCGTTTGTCCGAACAGGGATTTTCCATTCGCAACTCGGGTGCGAAACCGATTCCGGATCCCGATAAAATCTTCGAGCGATTCTATCAGGGAAGTAAGAAAAACGGCACTTCCGGTCTGGGACTGGCGATTGTCGATGCGATTTGCAGAAACGAAAAATTAAAG
>CAMTOW010000072.1 GCA_947074245.1 uncultured Bacteroidales bacterium
GAGATTCTCCGGAGTGACTGGAGTTCAGACGTGTGCTCTTCCGATCTTATATAACCGTTTTCTTAACACCTTTTTCCTCTCTCCCTATCATTCTATCTATCATATCATTACGCCTTATCTCGAGTTTTCGTCAACTTCCTCAGTCGGAAAAACAAAACCGAACACGACTTGTTATTTTGCTAAAACCTTTGTTTTATGAAGCGATACGATTATCTCGTCAGAATCTGGATATTCGGCATTAGTTTCCTGAGCGCGCTCATCAACCTGGTTGCCCTCTCGAAATACGCGTATTCCCTTTCTCATTACACGGGCAATTTCATCGATCTGGTGATCGACTTCCTCCGGGATCATCGATTCGAAACCATCGCTACGCTCGCCGGGATATCACTCTGTTTCGTAATCGGGTCGGCTTTGGCGACCGGAATCAACCGGCAGGAGGATTTCTCCGTCAATCATCGTTACGGCGAACTTCAGATTTCAATCGGAATCCTCATTCTCCTCGTTTATTTTCTAATCCCCGAAAGATGGGTTTATCTGTTGTTACTGGGTACGAGTCTCGGATCTCAAAACGGCTTGATCCGTACCTATAAGGGGTTTAGTTTCAAAACAACCCACGTTACCGGCACGCTGACCGATCTCGGGTCCTACATCGGCTACCGAATCCGAGGCGATAAAAGCGCCGGATGGAAGATCGCGTTCGACGCGGGGCTGCTGTTTGCCTTCGGCGCGGGCAGCGCTGTGGGCTACCTGCTGTATCGCGAAGCAGGAGATCGATCATTCTTCTGGTGCGGAATCGCGTATTTACTATGGGGTGTCTTCTATCTGTTTTTACGATCACGAATGAGATCCGAAAAAGATCAGAACCCAACCTGAATCATCGCGGATCCATTTTCATCAATCACTCGCCAAGCGCATTCAGATTTCGTTTCAATCCGTTGTATCCCGCGCGCTTCACGGCACTTCCCCGAAATATTCGCCGGAAATCATCCTCCGTCATCGCTTCCATACGTTCCCGGTCCAAAGCGAGAAACTCGTCCGACGGGGTAAATTCTTCCGTCCGGTTCGGCCGGGCAAAACGATTCCACGGACAAACCTGTTGACAGACGTCACACCCGTATACCCGGTTCCCGAGCGAAACCCGCACGCGCTGATCGATCTCACCCCGGTTCTCAATTGTCTGATAACTGATACAAAGCCTCGAATCGAGCCTTCCCGCGCGTTTAAGCGCTCCGGGAGGACATTGATCCAGACATCGCGTACAGCTGCCGCAACCGCCTTTTACGGGCGAATCCGGGGGCAGTTCAAGATCCAGAATCAACTCTCCCAGAAAAAAATAAGACCCTTTTCCGGGAATGATCAGTTGCGTATTCTTTCCGATGAAGCCCAATCCCGCCTGAACCGCCCAATACCGCTCCAATACCGGAGCAGAATCGGTAAACGCCCTGCCGGCAGGTTCCCGACCGGTCGTCTCGCAAACGAACGCATAGAGTTGTCTCAGTTTCGCTTTCATCACGTCGTGATAATCCTTTCCGTAGGCATAATACGAGAAAGCGGGCAGGGACGGATCTTTCATCCGGGAGGGATAATAATTCAGAGCGACCACAATGATGCTCTTCGCACCCTCCACCAGCAACGCCGGGTCGGTCCGTTTCTCAAAATGATTGTGCATGTAATGCATCTCGGCGGCACATCCCTCGTCGAGCCATTCGCGAAGATGCTCCGCATCTCGCACCGAAGCGACAGAAGCGATGCCACAGGCGTCAAAGCCCAGTCGCATCGCTTCTGATTGTATAAGTCGCTTGAGTTGATCAGGAGAATATCTTAAACTCATATCCTTCTTTTAATAACCATTCGATGGATAACGGCAACGCGTGGCGTAAGTTCTTCTCCGCTTTGAGCGAATCATGAAATACGATGATCGAGCCGTTTCTCGTATAACGTTTGATATTGTTGAAAACCTGTTCACCATTCAGTTTATTACTGTAATCGCGTGTTACCACGTCCCACATGATGATCCGGTATTTCCGTTTCAGAGCCAGCGACTGGCTGCGTTTCATCCATCCATGCGGCGGACGGAACAGATTGCTTCCGATCAACTGATCGGCTTTTTCCACATTCTTCAGATAGGTACGCGTCCCGTAACCCGGCGCCTGAATGTGGTTCATCGTATGGTTCCCCACGCGATGTCCGCGTCTTAATATGTCCTGAAAGATCTCGTTGTTTCGGGCGACATTGTCACCGACACAGAAAAAAGTCGCCTTGATTCCGTATTGGTCGAGCAGATCCAGCACCCAGGGGGTCACTTCCGGGATCGGCCCGTCGTCGAACGTGAGATAGACACATTTCTTTTCACCTTGTATTCGCCAGAACGTTTCCGAAAAAAACATCCTGTAGATATAAGGTGGTTGTTCAATAAACATAAAAACTCGTTTTAGATTGAGTACGAAACAAGGCGGAAGTGGATCGCTTTCCATCTTCCGCCTCGTTTTAAGGGGCTCAGCTACGTGCGCCGTTCATTTGTTGAAACTGCTGCCACGCTACCCGGTATTGTTTGAATATATCCTGATATGCTTCCGAAACCTCGGTTTCTTCGGCATAATTCAATACTTCGATCACACTTTGCAATACGGCCAGATTGTGTCCCGCTTCCGAAATCACGGTTACCAGTTTCGATGGCGACAATTTAAAGAACCAACGCAGGTTGGCTACCGATTTGTCGGCGATCTCTTCGATCAGCGCAAGTCCTTTCTCTTTTTCACCCAGGTCAAAATAAGCCTGAGCAAGCGAGATAGAGGTATAATCGTGCGGAACGCTGGTTCCCGGAATCTGCTGCATACAGAAGTTAAGCGCGTTGAGCGCTTTGTCTTCTTGTCCCTCTTCGAGCAACGCGTCGATCAGACGGACAAACATCAAACGAAGCGTGCGACACATACGGCGGTTGTTCTCATCCAGATATACTTTCGGATTGTCGATTCCGCCCCATAGGAATTTGTTCATCATATTGTCGTACATCCGTTCGGTATTCACCGTTCCGTTCGGTCCCCCTTTCACCGGCACGATCTGATAAGCCAGACCCACCAGGCTAAAGTAAGAATTCATATTCATGAACATATCCGGACCTACGGTCGTCGCGTAATAGATTGGGCGATCCCATCCCGATTTACTGATTTCGTTGAGCATCGACAAAATAGCGATCTCATTTTTCATGACAACGGTTTTTCCTTTCAGGTTGATCATCATTTCATCGACGATCGTATCGCGCTGCGTACCCTGTACGTCCACACCTTGCGTCTCAGTCAATACCAGATCCGCATCTTCCATTTCGCTGCGGAAAGCCCCTTTCATCAACGGATTTTTCAATACATCCTGTTTGTTGATTTTGATGGTCAGCTCGTCCGAAGGCAAGAAATCGATGCGTTCGTTGTATCCCGGTATGTTTTTGGTGCGTTTGTCTTCCGACGACAACCAGTCCATAGCCGTACTCAACGACAAGGCCTGATTTCCGATACGCATCACATACGCATAATTCAGTTTCGCCTGATCGTACTGTTTCTGAGTCAGATTGATCGGAAGCGGTTTCGAATCGTATGCCGGACTCTTCATCTGGGTGATATACCAGTCGGTCTGCAAGTACGAAAGGTTACATACGCGTACGTCGGTACGATATCCTTCCACTTCCTGAGCATACCAAAGCGGGAACGTATCGTTGTCGCCGTTGGTAAAGATGATACCGTCTTGCTCTACCGAAGTCAGGTAGTTGTATCCGAAATCGCGAGCCGTATAACGGTCCGAACGATCGTGGTCATCCCAGTTCTCCGCACCCATCTGGATCGGAACGAACAGACAGGCAAGCGTAGCGATCGCACCCGCCACGGTCGGGTTTTTCAGGAAGCGACCCAGGAATTTGGCGATACCCGCCACCCCGAATCCGATCCAGATCGAAAACGCGTAGAACGATCCCGCATACGCATAATCCCTTTCACGCGGCTGATATGGTGTCTGATTCAAATAAATTACGATTGCCAGACCGGTCATGAAGAACAACAGGAAAACGATCCAGAATCCCTGAATACCTCTCTCGCCGGCATACGCCTGGAAGAAGATACCGATGATCCCCAAGATCAGAGGCAACAGATAATATACGTTGCGCCCCTTGTTGTCTTTCATATCCGCCGGAAGATCCGCCTGATCACCCACCAACCAGTTGTCGATGAAGTTGATACCCGTAATCCAGTTTCCTTTTGTGATCTCACCGTACCCCTGTTCGTCGTTCTGACGACCCGAGAAGTTCCACATGAAATAACGCCAGTACATATAATTAATCTGATAATCCAGGAAGAATTTCAGGTTCTCGCCGAAAGTCGGCATCGTAACTACCTGATTCTTTCCGTTCATAAAGATTTTTACCGGTTTTCCTCTGAAGTTGGTCCACTCTTTGTAGGCCTGTACATGGTTGTCCTGCTTGCTGTACATACGCGGGAAGAGCATGTTCAACTGAGGCGTATAGACATAATTCTCACGGTATCCCGCTACCACGTACTGGTCGCGCTGATCCGCGTTTTCTTTCACGACTTTCGCGTAGATCGGTTCCCCTTTCTTCATTTTGGCACGACCGTCGCTTTCACGTTCGATATCCGAAACAAACGTATATCCGTAAAACAACGGACGATCCCCATACTGCTCACGGTTCAGGTATTTCGAGAAAGAAAAGATCTCATCCGGTGCGTTCTGGTCCATCGGAGGGTTCGCCGCCGAACGGATAATGATCTGCGCGAACGTAGAATATCCGACCAGAATCACGAAAAGACAAAGTACCGTCGAGTTCAACAGTTTCAGATTCGGCTCTTTCCACAAGAACATTCCTACGGCCAAAGCGGCGGTCAGAAGCAGTCCTACCCAGAATCCGCTACCGATAAACGGTACGCCGATCATCGCCACCGCCAGGATGAACGAGATACGGATCCGTGTCGGATGCGTGCCTTTCCAGGTTTCCAGCATACTCCATACCAATACGCCAAACACCAGGAAGAAGTAGAAGAGCGTACCCGTATTGTATCCGAAATGAAGCGTGTTCACAAAGAATAGCTCCATATATCCCGACAATTTCACGAATCCCGGAACCAATCCGTACAGGATCAGTCCGATCAGGATAAACGATAGAGCAAGCGCTCCGAGCGTTCCTTTCAGGCGTGCGTGCGGGTTGCGTTTGAAGTAATAAACCAATACGATCGCTGGGATACACAACAGGTTCAGCAAGTGAACCCCGATCGACAGACCGATGATGTAGGCCAGCAAAATGATATAACGGTCGGCATGCGCTTCGTCGGCATGCGCTTCCCATTTCAGAATCAGCCAGAAAACCAGCGCCGTCATCAGCGAAGAGAAGTCGTAAACCTCACCCTCCACGGCCGAAAACCAGAATGTATCGGTACAGGTGTACACCAATGCGCCGATCATACCGCTGCCCAGAATGGTGATCATCTGTCCCATCGTCATCTCCTCGTCGCGATTGCAAACGATCTTTTTCAGCAGATGCGTGATCGACCAAAACAGGAACAGGATGGTTCCCGCGCTGCAAAGTGCCGACATTCGGTTCACCATCAACGCTACTTTGGTCACGTCTCCTCCGGCGAAATTCGCGAAGAAGCGTCCGGTCAGATTAAAAAATGCATTGCCCGGCGGATGTCCCACCTCGAGTCTGAACGCCGAAGTGATAAATTCGGGGCAGTCCCAAAAACTGGCAGTCGGTTCGACCGTACACAGATATACGATGGCCGAAATGACGAAAGCTACCCATCCGAAGATGTTGTTTAAAAGCCTGTACTGTTTCATATTAAGATTTAAAATGTTTGTCGTATCCACTGTTTTTTGCCTTGTCGTGTCAAAAAACAAGAAATTAACGGTTGTTGCCGATATTTCTAACGAGCAAATATAAAAAAGAATAATTATAATTTAGGAATAAGAATCAACTTATTGACAAATGATTAGGCGGGTAATCGTTGGGATTTTGTAATTTCAAACCCTATTCCGGTAATATCGGTTCAGATTTGCCTCATTTTAACCAATCAGAGACTTCACTATGGATCCTGAAAAAAGAAAAAAGCAGATTTATAAAGTCACGATCGTCGGATCGTTCGCCAATGCCATCCTGTTGATTATGAAATTCATCGCCGGATTTTTAGGCAACAGTAGCGCGATGATCGCCGACGCAGTACACTCCGTTTCCGATTTCGTAACCGACCTGATCGTCCTGATCTTCGTCCGGCTCTCCTCCAAACCCAAAGATTGTCAGCATGCCTACGGACATGGCAAATTCGAAACCATGGCTACGGCGATGATCGGATTCGCACTGATCGCCGTCGGTCTGGGTATCTTTTGGGAAGGTGCTCACAAGATCTATCTGGTAATCAACGGAGAGAGTATTGAAAAACCAGAGATGATCGCCTTCTACGCCGCTCTTATCTCCATCGCTATCAAAGAAACACTCTATCATTATACGCGCCATACGGGCAAACAGGTCAAAAGCGAACTGGTGATCGCCAACGCGTGGCATCATCGCTCCGACGCGTTCTCTTCGATCGGAACCGCGGTCGGTATCGGCGGCGCGGTATTCCTGGGCGACAAATGGGTGGTTCTCGACCCGATCGCTGCCGTATTCGTCAGTATCCTGATCATCAAAGTGGCGATTCAGCTGATGGCTCCGAGTATGAACGACCTTCTTGAAAAGTCGCTTCCCGAAGAGATTCAGAACGAGATCCTACAGGCCGTATCCGAAGTGCCGGGCATCAACGATCCGCACAACCTCCGTACCCGCCGCATCGGCAACGACTTCGCCATCGAGATCCACGTACGCGTCGATCCGAAGATGACCGTCGAAGAGGCGCACTTCATCGCCAGTGAAGTGGAAAAAACCTTGCGCCGTCAGTACGGCCCCAACACCCATGTGGCGATCCATACCGAGCCGTTCAAGAAAAACCGGGATCTGAACTGCGTCGTGTTCGACGACCGGGAAACCGAAAAAACCGAATAGTCAGCCAAACAATCCGACAAGATGAAAAAAATATTGATCACGGGAGCCGGTGGATTCATCGGTAGTTTTCTCGTGGAAAAATCCATTGCCTGCGGGTTCGAAACCTGGGCAGGCGTACGCAAAAGCACATCGCGCGAATTTCTCACCGATCCCTCCATCCGTTTCGTCGACCTGCCGTTCGGGAATCCGCAGAAACTGGAGGAGTGCCTGCTCCGCCAGAAAGAGGAACACGGCCCGTGGGATGTGATCATCCACAACCTGGGCGTAACCAAATGCACCGACAACAAAGATTTCGAACGGATCAATTTCGGATTCGTCCGAAATTTCGCCGAAGCGTTGCGACGCGCGGACATGGTGCCCGATCAATTCATTCTGATGAGCAGTCTGGGCGCATTGGGTCCGGGCGACGAACAGGGCATGACGCCACTGCGCCGCGACGACACGCCGACCCCCAATACGGCTTATGGAAAAAGTAAACTGATGGCGGAAGAGTATCTGCGTTCGATCGACCACTTTCCGTATGTGTTTATCCGACCGACCGGAGTTTACGGACCGCGCGAAAAAGATTACCTCCTGATGGTGAAGACCATCCGTTCGGGATTCGATTTCGGAGCGGGATTCAAACCGCAACGCATTACGTTCATCTACGTCAAGGATCTAGTGGATTGCATCTTCCGGGTAATTGAGAAAGGAGTGACCCGCCGCGACTATATCGTTTCGGAAGAGCGCGACTACTCCTCGTCCGATTTCCGTCATTATGCGCAAAACGAACTGGGTAAGAAAGTGGTGATTCCGGTCACCGTTCCGCTTTTCGTACTCAAGGCGGTATCCCTCGTATCGGGTCAAATCGCCCAATGGACGGGCAAGCCCGCTACGCTCAACTCCGACAAATACAACATCATGAAGCAGCGAAACTGGATCTGCGACATCACTCCCCTGAAAGAGGAGCTCGATTTCACGCCACGCTATTCGCTCGAACAGGGCGTGCGCGAAACCATCGCCTGGTACAAACGACACGGCTGGATCTAACCGGATCCGGACGATTTTAAATTATACGAGAGCCGCAAAAACAAATCCCGCCTGACGGATTCTGTTTTTGCGGCTCTCTTTTTATCGATTAAAACCGGTTAAACGATTGTTTTCATTCGTGTGAATGATCGTTTAATCGGCTTTTAAGGTTCATTTTTAGGGCGGTAAACGAGATTTATTCAGCGACTCGTTTGGAATTCGTAAAGCGGCAAATCCGTTTTACCGACTCGGCGATCGGAAGAAACTCCATATTCAGTTCGGCTCGGGTACGCGAATTGTCGTAAATCGTTTTCCGAACCGACGAAGCGGCGGTTTCCGCCGTCAGCGTGGCCGGACGCCCCGTCAGCCGGGCACGC
>CAMTOW010000073.1 GCA_947074245.1 uncultured Bacteroidales bacterium
CGAGATTCTCCGGAGTGACTGGAGTTCAGACGTGTGCTCTTCCGATCTCTGGCATTATCTGGCAATGCCGGATGGCTACGCGGAAGGATGTGCTCGCCAAATATCAGAAGACGGAACGACCATCTACGGATATGTGAACAACGGATATTTCTATAAACCGGTTATCTGGCGTAACGAACAATTTGAATTCCCGACCGTACCGACCAGGGATTTATTCAACAAAATTCCAAGCGGAGGTTTTATGTTGTTTCAGTCAAATGAGGACGAAAGCATCATGTGCGGACGTGTTATGGACTCGGAATATGCATGGTATCCGGTTCTTTGGAAAAACGGAACCCCGGAATATATCGCAAAGGATCTGTTTAAAACAGAAAGCGGAACTCCCACTTCCGCACAGATACGCGGGTTATATATGAGCCAGAACGGCAAACATATGTCGATGAACGTAATTGACTTCGATCCGGACGTGAGTAAGTATGTAACGAAGCCATTCCTATATAATATCGAAGACGAAAGCTACCTTAAGTTTGAAGGTGTAGTAGGGCCTATCATCGATAACAACGGCCGTTTTTATTATTGTGACGAACCATTGGGGGGCGGCCTCGTAAGAAACAGTTACATCTATGAGAACGGAGAATCATTTCCGCTCGAACAATGGACATTGGAAAATTATGATTTAGATCTGATCAACGACCATAATGTAACCTATACGGGCACACCGATGGGAGTATCTGCAGACGGCAATACTATTGTAGGTTTTTGTTATGTAAATGATTATTTCGAAAATTATCTGATTCATCTGGGTACACCGACTTCTTTACGTTCAACGACAGAGAATGCGGCAAAAATAACCACTCTTCCGGGAGCCGTGAAAATCTCATCATCGATGGGTGCTAAATTACGAATCGTCGATTTGATGGGAAGAATCCAACATATCGGTATGATTCAAGAAGAGGAAAAAACAATCACACTGGATTCGGGAATCTACTTGATCGACATCCAGACAGAAAAAGAAAACCAAGTACAAAAAATTATCATCAAATAACAGATTGCGTTATGAATAAAGAATTTACACTTTTTGTCGGCGCATTTGCGCTTTTGTCTACGTTTCAAGTGAATGCCGAAAACTGGTATTGCAATAAACAGATCAGATATAATGCCAATGATGTAATGGTAGGCGAAGAATCTATTTTATACAATTCGTCCAACCAACGCACGTTGTTGAGAAATGATATTGACCGAAAAATCACGGTATGGAATTACAATATGGCGGGGAATCCGACTACCGAAGACAACCGTATCTACAGCGTAAGAGATAAATCGTGGGTTCTAAACTCCCGACTTTCCACCACTTACAATGAGTTCAACCAAAAAGAATCTCAGACATCTTATGTAAGAAACTGGCAGGGTGAATTTACAATGAATCGCTATGAGGAATATTATTATGATGAGAATGGTTTATTAGAATCCATGTATTACTATGCGGATGATACGAAAGCGAGACTTTTTCAGATTACCGAATATACGGAATACAACGAAGGGGGTAAACCGGGCAGAAAAACCACATACAATTATGTCAGTGATGAAGAGAAAAATCTTTATCAATATGAAACGTATGTCTATGACGACGGCAATCGAGTGATTCAACTCGATTATTATGACATGAACTATGTGACAATGGATTTTTATAAGAAATCCACAACCGTATGGACATATGATGAAGATGGACGAATTCTGACGGAAATGAAAGGAAATTACAATCAGAACGACGGTAGTTTTTCGAATGAATCGGAAACCTTCTTCTATTATGATGCAGACAACGGACAAATCTCGTCCAGTCAGAACTACTATTGGAGCATTATGGATGAGGCTTGGGTAAAATCAGCCAAAAGAGAATATGAATACACTCAAGATCTGGCAAGCGATAAAAGCCCGAGATATCTATATGCCGATATCACCGGAAATATTTATAACCTGTCTTGGTACGCTCCATTGAATAGCGAAGGTTTGACCGGATATAACGTGTATGTGAATGACAATCTGGTAGCTACATTGGGCGCAGACGCTACGGCTTACGATCTATCGAACTCCGAAGCAGGCGAAATGGTCGTATATGTCACTTCTCTTTATGGCAATTCAGAATGCAATATGTCTTCACATCTGACCCTGGAAGAATTAGGCGAATCGGAAGAGATATTTTATGAAAAGCCGACGTTCGGGGATATTACCTATGTAAATGAAGAAAATTATCAGATTACTTACGAAATGTATTGGCATGCGCCGGAAACCGATAAAGAGGTGAGCGGATATCTGCTTCACTACAACTATTGGCCGTTAAATACGGAAGCGATCGCCGAAACGACTTATCGTTGCACGCTTCGTAAAATGATGAACGACATTTCATTCGGAGTTTGTGCCGTTTACGCGGACGGGAAAACATCTGATTATGATTATAAATCCTATAATCTGGATGATCTGTTGACGGATATTCTTCAGACCGCAAAAGGTAAAACGATCTGTATGTATGGAAATCAGGTATGTGTTGACGGAAGCGTGATCCGTTCGGTTGAAATATTCAATCTGTCAGGTCACAAAGTACACGAACAGAAATTCTCCGATGGTATCAACTTAATCAAGCTATCGGAAGGAACTTATGTGATTCGCGCCGTAACCGATCAGGGTATCCAGACACAAAAAGTATCCGTGAGATAATACGAAGAAATATTCTTAAACGAAGAAGGCTGCCCATCATGGATGAGCAGCCTTCTTTGATTTTATCGGATAACAATTTATTATTATAGTTTATGATGATGATCAGTTCGCGATAGATCGCAGCGGAAAAGCTGTGGCAGAAGAACTGACCTGCTCGGAAGGTGGATTCGTATTACTGAAATTCAAATTCATGAACAAATTATTTTCATAATATGAATTTGACCAATAACTTCCATAAATGAATAAGTTGAATAGATCTCCATTCGTCGGGTTTCGATACCCCATTGCGGGAAAGAATACGTCCGAATACCCGGATTGAGTGAAATTATAACCCGGAGGTGTCGTATTTTGCCATGTTCCTGTAAGCCCGGTCACAATATCGAGCACATGTCCGTCCATTAATTGAAAACCGGCCGGTGATGGGTCATAAATGGATTTATACGGAGTAGAGGCTGCGACAACGCCCCACAATTCGGTATTTAGCGTCGAACACCAATTATCGGATGAACTCGCCGAACAATAGAATACATTCGGGTTTTGTATCGCTTGCTGTAACGTCACAGGAGTAGTCGTGCTGGAAATCGCAAACGGCGAAGTTCCGAAACAAGGCTTATCCATACCAAAACCAAAACTGTTCTTCGCCCCCGTACTACCCAACATCGGATCTTTTCTTCCCCATTGATAATATACGATATTATCACTTAATTGGAATGTCGTGTCGGTTTGATTGACCGTAACCGTATCTTTTAAACCGGTGATGTCTTGCGTAAATTCGATCTGTAGTGATCGGGCATTATAACTATAAGAACCACCTGTACAATAACCGATATATTGAGACATGAGAAAGTATTCATACTGGCTATTATCCAGGTATATCGTAGGCCCCTGCACCTCCCAGGTAGTTACCCATATATGCCAACTCCACATCACCGTACCGGAAGGATCATTTATCGAAATAACGGCATTGCCCTGACGAATCGCTTCAGGGGATACATAAAACTTGATATATTGTCTATTGTCGGTGAATGACAGATTGGAAACCAGTTCCGGAGCATCTTGCCACACCACAGAGAGAGAAGCCCCGACGGTATCCAACACCACCTGGCTGATTGAGGTTATGGAATTGCCTTTATAATCTACGAAATACTGGTCCGGAGAAAAACAATTCGTATTATTCGGGCTAAGCGTACTCGCCTCCAATATAGCATTTCCCATTACGAAAGACGGGAACTGATACCAACCGGGAGCATTGACTACATAACAGTTGGCAGTGGTATATCCGTAACCATCCTGATACGACAAGTCCTGTACGGTGGTTACTTCGGTGGTCGCTTTCAAAGTCTGATCGATCGCATTCGTCGTAGAAAATTCGCCCGGCAATGTATTGATATTTATGTTTACAGCTTCACCTCCGGTCGGATTAGACAACGAGTCTGAATTGATAAGCCAATCGGTAGCCGAAAGTACGCGAGCAGACCAACCGATCGGATTAAGCGTACCACTGGCGTTTTGATAGAAACTGTTTATCGTAAACGACAATTCCCCACCCGAATAAGGTACCGTCCCATTATCAACCGTAACGTCAAATACATAGGAGCCTTCGCGAAGCGCGTAGTTATATTGATGACCGGCAAGCCATTGATCGATTTTGGTAGTTTTTAAAGGAATTTCCTTTACAGGAAGGTCTTTGAATTTGATCACGATAAAAGCTTCGGATGTCAAGACCTGAGGGATCATCATCAGGTATCCGTTTGCCGCGGTAACGGGAGTCAACTCCTCTCCTACAGTCGTATTATCGATGAGTCCTGCCAGATAAACCTCCGAAACCGGATTGGCCAGATTCGACCAATAAATAGAGTCATTCTCCGAATCGACAGTCATGGATACATCTCCCGAAAAACTGACCCCTTTGATCCCAATCGAATCGATTTCCACGTTGGGTCCGCTGACGGAAAATGAGATACCGGCCAATGCGTGTTTAAAAATCACCGGTACTTCGATACGCGACAGATTCTTCTGAGTAACGGCAATCATCAAATCGGGCTGCTCAACCACATTGGTCGGTACGGTATAGGTCAATGAGGGAGTGCCCTCCGAAACATTATTCAAAGTGACACTCGGTGATTGATAAGGTGCATAGGCGAAAAAAGACAAATAGTCCGTCAAAGGCCAATAATAAACAGAACCTAACGACCATTGCTCTCCCGATTTCTCAACCTCTATATCATTAAAGAAAATAGTATAACCGCTCGATGCCGGATCAAAATCAGATGCGGACTGATACGCTATGATTCCAAAATTTTTAAATGCGGTATCGTTAACCGACGTAATCGGCATCCCTTTCGTTTGAATTTTATTCTCAACTATCACATTCCACCGTAAATACTTGGTATAATTCGAATTCTCTTCATCGTCTAAAAAAGAATCACGACATGCATTACAAATAACCATTAGGAATAAGACAATCGTCAATCGAAATATGCGTTGTACCATATTGTATAAAAATAAAAAAGTCCCTAATAACTCTTCATAAGGAACACCCTCTATTCACATTAGTTCAATTATATGATGTTAATATTATGTTTATACATTTTTATCCCATTAAAGAATCTGATTCTACCTTTCAGTATACGATTTATACGGTTGAGTAACCTTGTTCTTTTTATCCATTCGATGTGATTCTACATTTACCTCAAAAACAGAATCACATGAAACATTCATTTTGGGGCAGAATATTCTTTATTCTGATTTATTCGACATTATTGACGGGGTGTGGCAAAAAAACGACTGAAAAACCACCCAAAACGGTTCGAACTACAACCGTGAGCCGATCCGAGTCTCAGTCGAAAAAAGAGTTTCCATTCATAGCCAAACCGATACGAAATTCCCAGTTATCCTTCCGCGTGAGTGGTCTTCTGACCAACTTCAATACAAATAGCGGAGCGTTTTATCGCAAGGGAAGCACCATTGCCTCCATCGATCCGAGAGATTTCAGCATCCGCCGAGAAAAAACACAGGCATCATTCAAGCAATCGGAAGCGGAATACAAGCGAATCAAAGCCTTATTCGAAACCAACAACATATCCGCAAGTGCTCATGACAAGGCACAAGCCGATTTTATCGCTGCAAAAACGGCTTACGAAACGGCTAGAAACGAACTTCATGACACGTTCCTAAAGGCACCTTTTGACGGTTACGTTTCCGAAATCAATTGTGAGAACTTTCAAGAAGTAAAAACCTCTCAACCGATTCTGTCGCTCGTCGATATATCCTCTTTAAAGATTGAAGTATATGTTACCCAGCAAACCGCGTTCGAGATAAGCAGGGGGGATATTGTAAATATCCGATTCGACCTGTTGCCTCAGGAACACTTCGAAGCGACGGTAGACGAAGTCTCTAAAGACGCTTCGGCAAATAATCTGGCGTATAAGCTTACCGTATTATTATCCAACCCAAACAACAAACTGATGGCAGGAATGTCCGGCTCTCTGATTATTCCGGAAAACAAAGTCGGTGAGCAACCGCTCGCTCTGTCGATCGGAGCTTTGTGCCATTCTCCGGGAGGCGATTACGTCTGGAGCATCGATGAAAACCGCATCCTTGCGAAAAAACCGATTCGTACGGGACGTTTCCTGCCCGATGGCAAAATTGAAATTCGGGAAGGACTGAAGGAGGGCGACCGGATCGTAACTACCGGAATGAATTTCTTGTCGGAAGGAATGGAGGTGAACTTATGCGAATAATCAATTATTTCTTAAAGAACCGTCCGGTTACTGTCTTACTCTTGATGATCATTCTTTTGGGAGGAATCTTCGCCTATACGAAAATGGGAAAATTGGAAGACGCCCCCTTTACCATTAAGCAGGCTCAAGTCGTGACCCAATATCCGGGGGCATCCCCATCCGAAGTACAAACTCAAGTGACCGATGTCCTCGAAGAATCGATACAGTCATTGGGCGAGCTGTATTATCTCAAAACCGAAAACCGCGCCGGCCTGTCCAAGATCACTGTTTTCGTTAAAAAAGAGATCCGGGCTGCCGAAATGCAGCAACTTTGGGATAAACTTCGCCGCAAGGTAACTGACGTACAAGGCAAATTACCGGCCGGAGCCGGCCCGTCGATCGTGCGAGATGATTTCGGAGACGTACTTGGGGTATTCTATGGTCTTACGGGGGATAACAGAACCTCCCGCGAACTCGAAGCTCAAGCAAAAATCATTAAAAACGATCTTCTCAAAATAAAAGGAGTCGCCAAAGTGGAGCTTTACGGAATTCAGACTCCGGTCATTGAAATCATCGTATCTCCCTCTCTTTTGGTGCGTAGCGGAATCACTACGCGCGATATCGCAATGGCCTTCGAAGCCCGTAATAAAGTGGTCGATGCCGGAGCCATAGATATCAATGAGAAACGAATCCGGATCGAATCGACCGGAAATATCTATTCGCCCGATGAGATTCGGGATCTGATCATCGCATCGAGAGATGGAAAATACATTCGTTTAGGTGATGTAGCGACCGTCCGTGAAGGCTATAAGACACCGGAAACGAACAAGATGCGAATCAATGGGCAGGAAGCAGCGGGAATCGCCATTTCAACGATCGAAGGAGGAAACGTAGTCGACATGGCACGCGAAGTTTCCGATCGGATGCGTCGCTTCAACGAAACGATGCCCGAGGGTTTTCATCTGGTTTCGATTTATGATCAAGGATATGAGTCGGAAGTAGCAAACGACGGCTTCATCTTGAATCTGATCATCTCCGTATTGACCGTAGTGGCAATCTTGTTCTTCTTCATCGGTTTCAAAAACGGCATACTGATCGGAAGCGGACTCGTCTTCTCCATCTTCGCCACGCTGATCGTCATGCATATTCAAGGGATTGCGCTACAGCGAATGTCGCTCGCGGCGATCATCATCGCCATGGGGATGCTGGTCGATAACGCGATCGTAGTTTCAGACAGCGCCCTGATCAACATGCAACGCGGAATGCGGAAGCGCCCCGCCATCCTGAAAGCGGCATCCTCAACGGCGCTTCCTTTGTTGGCGGCGACGATCATCGCGATTCTAACCTTTCTTCCGATCTACTTTTCACCGCATATCACCGGCGAATTCATGTCTACGATGGTCATCGTAATCGGAGTTTCATTGCTGTTCAGTTGGTTCTTCGCCCTGATTCAGACCCCGTTCTTCCTACAGGAATTCGTTCGCCGTCCCCGGGCGGAAGAGATTACCGGCTCCCCGTTCGAAGGGAAACGGTACGATCAGTTCAGACACCTGCTGGGATGGATCATTCGCCGCAAAGAATGGGTGGTAGCTACCATCTTTCTTTTATTGATTCTTTCGGGCTACTGCTTCCGTTTCATTCCGAAAGTATTCATCCCGACCTTAGACAAACAGTATTTCACCGTCGATCTTTGGATGCCCGAAGGTACCAGAATCGACCATACCGACGCATGCGTGCAGGATATCACCCGCCATTTGTCTCAGTTTGAGGAGATAGAGACCGTTTCCTCCTATCCCGGACAGCCGCCGCCACGCTATTATCTGGCAAATTCCACCTTCCGTCCGCAATCCAATTTCCCCCACCTGCACACCACCTCCCATCTTTCCCAACACACGC
>CAMTOW010000074.1 GCA_947074245.1 uncultured Bacteroidales bacterium
AGCCGAATATAATTTCCCGACTTATAAGAACTATGTGGAACGAGTGCTGACTCGGGTTTCGCCCGAAGGAATGAAGCGGATGCAAGACGACCAGTTTTCTCCGCTGAATGACCCTGCCGGAGATAACTTCCATCATTTCCGCGGATCGGATTATGATGATCTGAAGCTGAATATCCTGGAGCGTTATAAGCACTACAACGGAGTGGAAGGCAACTCGACGGCTTCGGAGGATTCGCCTGAAAAATACGATGTCTCGGCAAAAAGCGTTCCCGACGTGGAGGATATCAATCAGGATAATACCCTAAATGAGTACGAACGCTATTTCCAGTATAAGATCTCTATCCGTCCGAAAGACCTTGTAGTCGGACAGAACTATATTTCCGATAAGAAGACTGCCCGGGTGAAATTAAGAAACGGGAAAGAGGAAACGGTAACCTGGTATCAGTTTAAAGTGCCGTTGTCTGATTATCAAAAACGAATCGGATCGATTCGGGATTTCAAGACCATTCGCTTCATGCGTATGTTCCTGACCGGATTCGAGAAGGATGTGCATTTGCGTTTCGCGACCCTTTCGTTGATGCGCGGTGACTGGAGAACCTATACGAGCCCATTGCATAAAACGGGTGTTACGCCGATAACGAACGCGCAGCTTGACGTGTCGGTGGTGAATATCGAAGAGAATGCCGGGTCTATTCCGGTCAATTATATTTTGCCTCCGGGCGTAACACGGGTAGTCGATCCGGGACAATCGCAGATCACCCAGTTGAACGAACAGGCGATGTCGCTGAAGCTTTTGAATCTGGCGCCGTCTGACGCGCGTGCCGTTTACAAGAATACGAATTACGACATGCGTCGCTTCAAACGTCTTCAGATGTTTGTGCATGCGCAGGCTTTGATTGACAATATGACGAATCTGGGCAACGGCGACCTGTCGGTGTTCATGCGAATCGGTTCGGACTATAAGGATAACTATTATGAATATGAGATTCCGCTGACACTGACGCAGCCGGGGACTTACAACAACAATAGTCTGACCGACCGGAAAACCGTATGGCCCGAATCGAATATGTTTGATGTGCTTTTATCGGTTTTCACGGATTTGAAACTGGAACGAAATGCCGAGAAACGGAAAGATTATTCGCAGGTTAGTTATCAGAAGCTTTATTCGATCTATGATCCGGAAAATCCGCGCAATAAAGTGTCGATCATCGGTAATCCCTCTTTGGCTGAGGTGAAGACCATCATGATCGGGGTCCGGAACAACTCCAAGGGGGTGAAGAGCGGAACGATCTGGGTGAATGAATTGCGTTTGACCGATTTCAATGAAAAAGGCGGATGGGCAGGTAAGGCCAATGTAAATATCGGCGTAAGCGATATCGCGACGATCAATCTGGGCGGTCAGATCGAAACGGTAGGTTTCGGAGGCGTGGATCAATCGCTTACGGAACGACGACTGGATGATTATTATCAATATAACGTGGCTACGACGGTGGAATTGGGTCGCCTATTGCCCGAAAAGGCGAAAGTGACCGCGCCGATGTTCTACTCCTTCTCGAAAGAGATCGTAAGTCCGGAATATGACCCGTATAATCAGGATATCAAATTGTCGGAAAGTTTGCACAGTGTGAATTCGAAACACGAACGCGACTCGATCAAACGGATGGCCCAGGAAGTGGTGGAAGTGGAAAGCTTCAGTCTTGCCGGCGTGCGGGTAAACGTACAAAGCAAGAATCCGATGCCTTGGGATCCGGCCAATTTCACGGCGAGTTATGCGTTTACGCATACGTCAAAACATGATCCGACCACTCAGTATGAGAAAAATTCCGATTATCGCGGAATGTTGGGATATACATACAGTCCGTTCATTCAGCCTTGGGCGCCATTCTCCGGTATGAAAAGCAAGTCGCCGCATTTGCGAATCGCCAAAGATTTTTCTTTGAACTGGCTTCCGAGTTCGATCGGTCTTTATTCGAATCTGCACCGGTCGTATTATGAGCAGCAATTGAGAAATATCGATATCAGCGGATCGTCGAGCGAATATAAGATTCCGGTATCGTTCAGCAAGAATTTCTTGTGGGACAGACAGACGACCATCAACTGGGATCTGACCAAGACTCTTCGCTTCGGATTTACAGCCTCGACCAACGCGCGTATCGAAGAACCGAATGTACCGGTAAACAAACGACTTTATCCGGACGAATACCAAAACTGGAAAGATTCTGTGCGGACGAGTATTCTGAAACTGGGAAGCCCGTTGGAGTATAATCAGAATTTTGACGCTTCATTCAATGTGCCGCTGAATAAGTTTCCTTGGTTGGACTGGAGTAACGCTTCGGTGAAATACAACGGGAACTACGGATGGAAACGGGGTGTCTTTATCGATGAAGATACGCAATTGGGGAATTCGATCAACAATCAGTCGCGTATGCAGGCCGACTTGAGTTTGAATATGGAAACTCTCTATAACAAATGGGATTTTCTGAAGACGACGAATCGGAAGTTTTCGAGTTCGCGCAACAACAGTAACCGCAACAATGGGAATCGCTCGTTGTCCAACTCGAAGAATCCTCCGGCTCAGCCACAGCGCAATGTGAACCAAAAAGGGAAGAAGAAATATTCTCAACGGGTTCAACTGAAACCGGATACGACCGTTACCATACGCCATAATCTGGATAACAAGAATTTGCGGGTGACGGCGAAAGACGGAAAGAACGAAGCATACAGCGTAAAATATAAGGTTAAAGATAAAAACACGATCATCCTGCTGAATAAGGATACCGTCGGGCTGCAACTGAATATCGATCAGGGCAAACGACCGGAGGAGGAGACTTGGTATCAGGTTGCTCAATATGCGGCGCGGGGAGCGATGCTGGTGCGTAACGTGAAGTTTAATTACAGTCGAACCAACTCTACTTACCTGCCATCGTTCATACCGGGTATCGGAGATTTCATGGGGCAGCGGGGAGGAGATTATCTGTCTCCGGGCATGGGCTTCGCATTCGGGTTTGACGGAGGAGAATCGTATGTGGATAAGGCGCGTGACCGAGGTTGGTTGCTCATCAACGATTCACTCACTACGCCGGCGGTGTTGAGTCAGACCGAGGATTTTCAATATACGATCGGGCTTGAACCGGTGCCGGGATTGAAGATCACGCTCAACGGAACCAGAGTACACACTCAGGGACGGCAGTATCAGTTTATGTTTGATAACGTGCCGTTGCAGCGGAGCGGGAACTTTACGATGACGACCATCGCCATACGCACATCGCTTGGTAATCCGAAAGCGGAAAACAACTATAAATCGGAAGCGTTCGACAAATTCGTGAAATATCGGCAGAACATCGCCGCGCGGATTGACAGACAATATGAAGGAGCTCTTTATCCGAACGTAGACGGTTTGCTTGCCGACAACAGTACGGGAGTTGCAAACCCTCCGGTTTCGGGTAGTCGCTTGAACTCGGCGGATGTTATGATTCCGGCCTTTTTTGCGGCTTATACCGGAAAAGATCCGGAAAAGGTTCACATGACGGCGTTTCCGTCGCTGAAATATATGTTGCCCAATTGGCGTGTCACATACGACGGTTTGATTCGGATCCCGTTCTTGAATCAATATTTGCGAAGCATTATGCTGAATCATGCCTATCGGTGTACATATAGCGTGGGGTCGTTCGCTTCTTATCTGAACTGGGTAGAGAATCTGGACGGTCTCGGTTTCTTACTCGATCCGTTGTCGGGTACATTGGTTCCTTCATCTCCATTCGATATCGGAAGTGTGAACATTACGGAGAGTTTCAGTCCGCTATTGGGCGTGGATATGACATTCAGAAACGGAATTACCGCTCGTGCCGATTATAAGAACACGCGTAATCTGGGACTGAATATGTCTTCCGTTCAGATCGTAGAGTCGGTATCTAAGGATATTACGGTTGGGTTGGGGTATAAGATCGCCAATTTCAATACGATCATCGGAATGAAAGGGGGCGGACAAAAAGGTGTGAACCACGATTTGAATCTGCGAGTAGACCTGACGCATCGCCGACAGACGGCACTGATCCGTCGTATCGAAGAATATTATACGCAGGCTACTTCGGGGAATAAGAATTTCACATTGAAGTTTACCGCTGACTATACATTCAGTAAATATTTGACGTTGAGAGCGTATTACGATAAGCAGATCAATAAACCGTTGGTTTCTTCTTCTTCATATCCGATCTCCAGCTCCAATTACGGAGTAACGATCCGAATCGCCTTGACTCGATGATCTGAATGACAAGAATAACATCTTAATTGGGTGAAAGCGATATGAAAAGCCCTCGATTCGGTCTTTGTACTGAATCGAGGGCTTTTTTTGTTGAGTCTTTATATCGGAGTGAGGGCTGGATAAACGGTTTGTTTCGATTTACCCGATCTCGGATCGTCTGTTCGGATCACTGTTTACCGGAATCGTCACCGGGAATGAATTTATTCAGATCCAAATGTACGCCGTTGACGATGATATGATAGTTGACCGGAGCCACTTTACGCAACATCATCGCTACTCCGCAATAGGTATTCATCGACATCTGTACGGCTTTGACGACTTTGGGCGTATGGATTTCTGCGCCCGATATGAGATACGTTACTTCGAAAGAACTGTATACCAACGGATCTTCCGGATCAATACGTGCTTCAATGTTGACTTCGAACGATTTGAACTTCTCATTCATCTGGTTGAGGAAATTGACAACGTCCATTCCCGTATTACCGCCCAAAGCGATAAGAAGCAACGCTTTCGGTCGAACTCCGGAACCGGAGCCGCCTTCATTCGGTGCCGCATCCAAAAGAATGACCTTGTCATCCACAACACCTTGGAAAGCCATATTATGATCCCATTTGACGGATACTCGTTTTTTCATGTGATATGTATGTTGAAGCGTTAATAGTATGGGTTTTATATTTTCAAAACAGATGATTCGCTGATATTGTTCAGCTTTGCTTTTCTCATCTTTGCATAACCGGTCGAAAACCGGAACCTCTTGCTTTCTGGATCGCATGCAGGGATTCGAGCTATGAAGCAAAGCCGGATTTCAATAGAATTGATAGTTATTCCTTTAATTTAAAACGATTGCATGGCTAAGATCACTATCTTTAATGAAATGGATAGGTGATAACTATTTCATGAAATTATCTTAGTCAATCAATTATTTAATTTACCAATGAAAAAATACGTTTTATCACTCTTTTTGGTATTGGCGACAGTTTTCTCTCATGCGGCCATACGTCCTGAATTAATCCAACCTGATTTTTGGTGGGTTGGAATGAAAAACCCAGAGTTGCAAATTATGCTTTATGGAAAGGATATCGGTAAAGCGAAAGCTTCGCTGGATTATCCGGGAGTCACGATAACGCGTCAGGTATCTATGGAGAGCCCCAATTATCTGTTCTTATATCTGAACATCGACTCGACTGCCCAAGCGGGAACGGTAGATATCAAACTTACCCGAGGAAAAGAAAAAACAACTATTCCTTATCAACTCAAAGCAAGAAAGAAATCGGGAGAATCGCACATCGGTTTCTCTTCGGAAGACGCGCTATACTTGATTATGCCCGACCGTTTCGCGGACGGCGATACGACCAACAACGATGGAATCGGGATGCAGTTTCCGGTAAAAGTGGACAGAAACGATCCGAACGCGCGCCATGGCGGCGATTTGAAAGGGATTTCCAATCATTTGGACTATTTGCAGAATCTGGGAGTTACAGCCATTTGGTTGAATCCGGTTCTTGAAAACGATATGCCGAGAGGATCTTATCATGGATACGCGACTACGGATTATTACAAAGTGGATCCTCGTTTCGGAACAAATGATGAATACGCGGCTCTTATCGAAGAAACGCATGATAAAGGGATGAAGGTGGTTATGGATATGATTTTCAATCATGTCGGAAGCGAACATATCTGGTTTAAAGATCGCCCTGAAAAAGATTGGTTTAATTTCCCGGACGGATTTGTACAGACATCTTATCGACTTACTCCGATATTCGACCCGTATTCGTCGGAATACGATAAGAAAATCATGCAAGACGGTTGGTTTGTGGAAGAGATGCCCGATTTGAACCAAAACAATGAGCATCTGATGAAATATCTGATCCAAAATTCGATTTATTGGATCGAATATGCGGGAATAGACGGGATCCGAATGGACACGTATCCGTATGCGGCTTTTGAACCGATGGCTCAATGGAACAAAGAGGTGATGGATGAATATCCGAACTTCAATATCGTAGGAGAAAGTTGGCTTGAAGCGGAAGGGGGAACTTCTTGGTGGCAACAAAACTCAAAACTGAATCCGAATAATACGCACTTGCCGGTTGTAATGGATTTTCCGTTGATGGCAGCAACAAACAAAGCATTCTCGGAACAAACCGATGCATGGAAAGGTCTGAATCACATCTACAATCAACTTGCGATGGATTTTCTTTACAGTGATCCGAACGCGGTGATGACATTCCTGGATAACCACGATACGGACCGCTTCTTGAAAACGATGCCGGATTCTTTGGGAATATACAAACAAGCATTGGCGTTCTTGCTGACTACGCGAGGAATTCCGCAGATCTATTATGGTACGGAAACACTGATGAACGGTACCAAAGCGGAAAGTGACGGATATGTGCGTCTTGACTTCCCCGGCGGTTTCCCGGGAGATACGATCAATGAGTTTACTTCGCAAGGCAGATCGGCGATTCAGAATGAAGCGCATGATTTTATGAAAACGATCTTGGATTGGCGTAAAGGAAACGAGGCGATATCGAAAGGTTCTATGAAACATTTTATGCCATCCAACGGAGTTTACGCCTATGTGCGTGAATACGATAACCGAAAGGTTTTGGTAATGATGAATGGTCGCGATGAAAGCAATACCATCTCTATGGCACCTTATAAGGAAATTTTGAACGGAGTGAAATCAGGGAAAGATATTTTGACGGGACAAACCGTTGAATTCGGAAATGAGATGACCTTCGCGCCGAGGGGCTTGTATATATTCGAGCTCTGATCGTATAAATCATATCGATCCATAATTATTTAGTCTTAGTATATTTGACGGTCCCGGTATATTCGGGGCCGTTTTTTTGTGTGAATGAATGGATGAATATACGTTTGCGGCTTACATGTAGAATCAAATTATAAATCTATAACGATTGATAGGATAAACATTGTTAGAATGTAATTGTTTAATAAATAAGATATTATATTCTGTGTTTAAATATGAAAATATGTGACGTTTATCTGTCGTGGAGTTCGAATATTTGATACATAGATTGAATTAGCAGTTTTTATTCATTTCATGTGAAGTAACTATGGATCAGAATTTTGATTACGGACCTGTTGCTTTTCCTGTTTATTTGCAAGTCCAAAGCGTTGGGGATAATTGTAATCTGGAATGTGCCTATTGCAATCTACGGCATGACGGGACGAATCATCCGGAGCAAGAGATGTCTTTGGATGTTTTAGACTTGTTTATTCGGCAATATATTGATGCGCAGATTCATGCGGATGTTACTTTTTATTGGCGAGGAGGCGAGCCATTGTTGAGAGGTATCGATTTTTATGAAAAAGCAGTGCTTCTGCAACGGAAATACGGGAAGAATCGTATCGTGAATAATGTGATTCGTACGAATGGTGTAATTCTTGATCAGGATTGGTGTGATTTTTTTAAAGCGAATAATTTCTCAATCGAATTGGTTTTGGATGGTCCGAGACATTGTCACGATCATTATCGTAAAAAGAAAGATGGAACCGGTTCGTTTGACGAAATGATGTTGTCGCTTTATTTATTACGGGAGAATAAGCTTCCTTTCAATGTGATTGTTCGGATTCATGATTATAATGTCAATTATCCGCTTGAAATATATAGTTTTTTGAAAGAGAATAAGTTTAGGAATGTTCATTTCTCACCCGTTGTCAATCATAAATCGGGCCGTTTGTCAACTCATTCGGTAACGCCGGATTTATACGGAAGCTTTCTTTGTTCGATATTTGATGAATGGATCAGGCACGATATCGGAAGATTGAATATCTCTCTTTTTGAGGATACGCTTCGGGTATTCTGTCGAAAGGAAATTAATAACTGTATGTTCTCGCCGACTTGCGGGCATTTTGCCCTGACTCAGTTTAACGGAGATGTCTATTCATGTTATTACTATTGTAAACCGGACCATTGTTTGGGAAATTTATCCAATCAGACGATAACGGGAATGATGTATAGTAGAAAACAACTGCGCTTCGGGCAATCAGATCGGAAGAGCACACGTCTGAACTCCAGTCACTCCGGAGAACCTCGTAT
>CAMTOW010000075.1 GCA_947074245.1 uncultured Bacteroidales bacterium
CGAGATTCTCCGGAGTGACTGGAGTTCAGACGTGTGCTCTTCCGATCTATAACTACGCTATAAGGAATGTAATATGCTTAAAATGAATCTACTGACATTAGAATGTAATTGTTTTCCAGCGGGCCGGTGATCACCTGTTGTTCATCATCCAACATACGCAATTGTCCGTCTTCCGCTTTGAGGTAAAGCGATCCTTGATCCTTAACGTCAAGCGTAATGATATTTCCTTTCACGCTGTATTTTCCCGTATCGGTAAAAGTATGGTCTTTCTCGCCTTGATAAAGCGAAACCATTTTATACGTCATATCCGGATTCAACGACAGCGTGATATTGATACCGGGTCCATCGGCGGCAGGTATGGTTCCTTTATATATGCCCTGATACTCCAGGTTCTCATCGCTTTGAGGCATCTCCGCCTCGGTCTTATTGGCTTCCTGTTGAGCCGATCCGCTTTTGTTGCCCGAACAACCGAGCGCGACGATCGAAATGCTCAACATTCCCCATAGAAGTAATTTTTTCATAGATCATTCATTTTTAGAATTGTTTCGAGAGTGAATCTCACTATTTATAACATTTAATAGGGGTGAAATACCCGCTATTAGTAGCCAAAATAAATAAATAATCATCTATTTTTGTTTCTGAGGATTAAATTCTGTTTGCTTGCTTGAATTCATCCGGGTGCTCCTTTTTATTAAACCAGAAATCACAGATATGAAAAAGATTGTTCTAGCGCTTTCCATGATGCATTGCGTGGTTGCTACCTATGCCGAAAAAGTTCGGGTAGCCTGCATTGGCAATAGCATTACGTACGGACACGATGTTGTCGACCGTGAAGTAAACTCTTATCCCGCGCGTCTGCAGGAATTTTTGGGAAGCGATTATGAAGTGCGTAATTTCGGCGTTTCCGCCACTACGTTATTGACCAAAGGCGATTATCCCTATATAACTACGGATGCCTATCGCCAATCGCTCGAATACAACCCCGATATCGTGCTGATAAAACTCGGTACCAACGATTCCAAACCTTGGAACGTTCCCAACAAAGATCAGTTCAAAGACGATTATATCAGATTGATCGAAACCTATCAGGCGCTTCCTGCTACGCCTCGCATCATTCTGCTTACTCCGGTTCGCTGTTTCCTAAGCGATGCCGATATCAACGACGAGGTGATTCAGAAAGAGATACGCCCTCAGATCGAAGAGATCGCATACGAGCGAAATCTTGAAATTATCAATATGTACAATCTTTTCGGCGACAAACACGATCCGGAACTGATGCCCGATCATTTACATCCGTCAGCCAAAGGTGCCGAGATGATGGCGAGCCACATTGCTCCGATCATGTCTCAGCAAAAGATTGCGACTCCCGAGATTCTTCGCAATGGTTCTGTTGCGGGGAATGCCAAATTCAATTTCTTTGGTTACGAAGGGGTAGATTTTGATTTTAAGAACAATCCCTGCAAACTCGTTCGTCCCAAACGTGCTGCCGAAGGCAATCCGTGGGTACTTCGTGCTCGCTTCTGGGGACATGCTCCGCAGGCGGATATCGCTTTGCTCGAACGAGGTTATCACATTGCGTATTGTGATGTGGCTGATCTTTACGGTGCTCCCAAAGCGGTTAAGCGATGGGATGATTTTTATACGCTGATGACGCGTTCCGGCCTCAATTCCAAAGTGGTTTTGGAGGGCTTGAGCCGGGGTGGTTTGATTCTTTACAACTGGGCGGTGAAGAATACCGATAAGGTGGCTTGTATCTATGCGGATGCTCCGGTGATGGATTTTAAAAGTTGGCCTTTTGCGCTTTATTCCGACAACTACGGATCCGAAGAGGATGAGTTGCGCCTGAAGATGGCATACAAATTCTTTGATGTCAAAGAGATTCTGAAATGGAAGAAGAATCCGGTCGATCATGCTCGGGTCTTTGCCAAAGCGGGTGTTCCGATTCTTCATGTGGTAGGCGATCAGGATGATATCGTTCCTCCGTCCGAAAATACGGCGGTATTTGCAGAGCGATTGGAGAAAGAGGGTGGTAAGATGGAAGTGATCCGCAAACCGGGGATCGGACATCATCCTCATTCCCTGACAGACCCCACACCGATCGTGGAGTTCATTCTTCGTTCTTGCGGATTGATCCCTTCCGCTCCCGATGCGTCTCTCACGGCGGAGAAGTGATTATCGGCTTTCCCAGAAGGCTAGATATTCTTGGGCTACTTTCATGTGGTCATGATGTTTCTTTACGAACGCGATACTTTGTGCGGATCGTTCCGGCAGATGCTTCCTTTCTCGGATAATCTGGCGGAATGATTCGCACACTTTTTCTTTATCGGGATAGAGGTTTACGATCGGACGTAGTTCCGTTTCGTTCAATTGCTCATACATCTCGGGCTCGGCTCCTCCTGCGACGACCAGCCCCTGTGCCATCCCGATCAGCGCGTTCATCGCGGGTGTATAGGAATAGAGTTGATCGATCAGCACGTGTGATTCACGCATCAGGTGAATGTATTCCGCATAAGGTACGGATACGGTCTTTTTGACTTCACACAAGTCGGGATACTCTTTTTCAACTTCACACAAGGCTTCATACATCACGTCGGTTCCTTTCGAGAGATGACTCTTTTTCTGAATGCCGATGAAGAACTTCACCCGGTCGATAGGGCCTTCCAATACGCGCTCTTCCACTTCCGAGCGATCCAATGGTAAGGGAATATAGGCAAGTTTTTCGCCGAATTCTTTCACATAAGGCACATGATATTCATACAGGCAGGCGATGATTCCGTCGCTCTCTTCGGCGATCAGTTGGTTCACCCGTTTCTTATCGCTTTCCATCCATTCTCGGATAATGGCTGGATTGTTCGGATTTGGGATCGTCCGTTCTCCGCAATAGAAGTCGGAATAACGGAAGCTTTTTCGGTCCAGACATGCCTTCACCCAATAATGGTCGTTCCCGTAGGCTCCCATGAATACCTTTCCGTTGTGTTTCTTCAGATACCGGAATATTTTTAGGTTCAGATCGCTTTTCAGATCCAGAAAGATCGGGTTGATCACCTGCACCACGTCATATCCGCGCATTGCGGGTAACGCTTTGAGAATGTCCCATCCGTAACGCAGCGTATCGATCTTTCCGTATCCGTTTCGCTTCAGATTGATGTCGCGTGGATAATTGCGCCAGACGTTTCCGTCAGATGCTACGGTAACCTGATGACCCAGTGCTTTCAGTCCTTTCGATAAGGTATGATGGAGGTTGCTGTATTCGCCGATTAGGAGGATTCTCATGCTGATGTGATGTTTATACCGCGGCTAATTTAGTAAAACTACGTCTGATTTAGTAAGTTTGTGTGTAAATACCGGAAATTAGCACATGTTACTATCGATCATCATACCTGTTTATAACGCGGCTTCTTATCTGCCGGCATGTCTGGAAAGCATTCTTTCTCAGCAATTACCGCTTCATGAATATGAGGTGATTGCCATAGACGATGGTTCTGTCGATTCCTCTCCCTCGGTTTTAGAAGAATATCGCTCCCGGATCCCCAATCTGCAGGTGGTCCGACAGGCTAATTCCGGACAAAGCGTTGCGCGCAATGCGGGGCTCCGATTGGCTCAGGGCAAATACATCTTCTTTGTCGATGCCGATGATACGCTTATTCCCGGAGGTTTGCGTCGACTCTTCGATTCATTGCCTGCTCGGACGGAGGAGGTGATCGGATTCGATTACGTGGCGGTTCGCGAAGATGGTTCGCATCATCCGTGGCATCATCAAGTGTTTATCCGCAATCGCTCTTTCACCGGAAGTGAGTTCCTTGCCGGTAACCAGGTGATCGGTGTGCTGTGGGGATATCTCTTCAGCAACGATCTGATTCGCCGTCATCGGCTACACATGATTCCGGGAATCTATCATGAGGATGAGGAGTTCGTTACGCGTGCTTTCTTTCATGCGCGTTCTGTCATAGTTCTCGACATCCCGGTCTATTGCTATTATCGCCGTGAGAACAGCACGGTCACGCGAAGCGATATGGCTCATCGGGTGCGTCTGATCAATGATCGGATCACGGTCTTGCAGGCGCTTTCCGATTTAAGCGGAAACTCATCCGAATCGGCTGCGGTTCTTTTACGCAAACGCACGTTCCTTTCCATAGATATCATCCGCTTGTTGATCCGCGAAGGTCATCAGGAGTCTTTTATTCGGTCGGTCTTGGAGCGTTTGTCCGGAATGAGATTGTATCCTCTTCCTGCTGCTCCGTATGGTGCCAAATATGCTCTGTTCCGCCGTCTGATTGCCTCTCCGGCTCGGATTGTACGTCTTGCGCGGATGCCTGCGTATTACTTTCCTGTGAAAAAAATCATCTGAACGGTTTCTCAGGCTCCGATTTCAGTCAGGTTCGTTATTTTTGTAATCGGAATATCCGAAATTTCTCTCGACACATAAAAATTACACGATATGAAAAAGTTATTTCTTACATGCACGCTTTTGGTTGCTCTCTGTGTGGCGATGTTCGCACAGGTTGGCCAGGCGAAATATGTATTCTATTTTATCGGCGACGGTATGGGGATCAATCAAGTGAACGGTGCCGAAATGTATCTGGGCGATCAGCAGGGAAAAAAATCTCCTGTTCCGCTTACGTTTACTCAATTTCCGTACGTCGGATTGTCAATGACCTATTCTCAGTCAAACCCGATTACCGATTCTGCTGCCGGAGGTACGGCTTTGGCGGTGGGTGAGAAAACTTCCAACGGTACGCTGGGTATGGATCATACGCATACCAAATCATTCGAGTCGGTTGCCGAACGTGCCAAGAAAGCGGGCTATGCGGTTGGTATCGCTACCAGCGTAAGCATCGATCATGCTACTCCGGCTTCGTTTTATGCGCATCGTCCCTCTCGGAAGATGGCGTATGAGATCGGTACCGATCTTGCGAAATCGGGATTCGATTTCTTTGCGGGTTCTGATTTCGTAAGCCCCGACAACAAGAAAGATAAAAAAGCGACCAATCTCTATAAATTGGTTCAGGATTCGGGCTATGTCATCGTACGTGGTTTCGACGAATACAACAAACGTGGTGTTGAGGCTGGTAAAGTGATCTTGTTTCAAGAAGAAGGGAAAGATGTCAACAGCATTCCGTTTGCGATCGACCGTGGTGCCGACGACTTATCTTTGACTCAGATCACCGAGGCGGCGATCGATTTTCTTTCTAAAAGCGACAAAGGTTTCTTCGTAATGATCGAAGGGGGTAAGATCGACTGGTCAAGCCATAGCAACGACGGTGCGACTACTTTCGAAGAAGTGATCGATATGGACAATGCCGTTAAGAAAGCATACGATTTCTATCTGCAACATCCTGATTCGACATTGATCGTAATCACGGCGGATCATGAAACCGGTGGTTTGGCTTTGGGTATCGGTGGTTATGCGCTCGATTTCGGTCAGTTTAAGAATCAGAAACGTTCTCAGGCTGAATTGTCGAAATCTATCATCGCGTTGTTGAAATCCAATAAAGGTAAAGTGACTTGGGAGCAGATGCGTGACTTGCTGAAAGACGAACTTGGTTTCTGGAATACAGTCGAAATTACCGAACAGGAAGAACAGATTCTGATGGCCGAATACAACAAGATGATGGGCATTGGCACGATTAAGTCAAAAAGCGAATATTTCGAAGACGAAGAGATTGCTGCCGTTGCGATCCAGATTCTGAATAAGACAGCCAAAGCGGGTTGGACAACCAACAGTCATTCCGGAGCTTATGTTCCGGTATTTGCGATCGGTGCGGGTGCGGATCAGTTCACCGGTTTACAGGAGAATACCGATATTCCGAAAAAAATCATCAAGGCTGCGGGATATTGATCTTAGTTGGGTTTTGAGGATAGTTTCACGGTTTCTTGATCGGATATCTTGTTTCCGACCGTTTTGTTTTTTAATACGCGTTGCCACTCCTCTTCCAAACAGGCTGGCAACCGGCGTCGGAAAACTTCGGGCGAACCGGCTTCGTCTTGAAAATCAGGCTTCATGACAGATTCTGAATGAAGTGACGTCCTAAAAAGAAACGATTGAAATGTCAATCTATAAATAGTAATGAGCTCGGTGTTTTACCGGGCTCATTCTGTTTACAGGTATCTCCATCTGTTTACAGTTGCCTCCATCTGATTCCGAATAGAATCGTTGACGAGATATTGTTCTGCTGCCCTCGTAAACTCTGCTGATTTCATGACTTTCTTGAAAAACAGAGGCTTGATGAAGTAATAAGAATGGAAATATTCCGTTATAAATCAAAAATAGGTTTATTAAGGTTGTATATTTGAGGAATAATAAAGCCTTTTACCGGAATAAAACAAAAAAACAATTCATATTGTTACCATAATATTCCTCCTTCTAATACCCGATACCATGACGACTGATTCTAAAAAAACACTCCTGAAATTCTTGATCTGCTTTTTCGTTTACTTTGTAATCGCTGGAGGCGTACTCTATCTTTTACACAGTAAGGAATCGATTATTTATATGTTGATCGAAACAATGATCATAGCCTTGATTGGTGCCGGAATCTATACGATCCAGCATCGTCGGAATGATGGCTTCGAAAAATAATTACGATTCATATTCTCTTGGGTATAAGGTGCGAACTCCTGTCTGGTTCTTTCCTTATCACGTCGTTGCGCTTTCTCTTCGGCTGCTTTCGGAATTGATCTGTATTCCGTTTATTACGATTTAGTCCACTTGATGTTTCCTTATATTCTATGGATTCAGTGATTGAATTGGATACGTTTCCTCCGCGTTGTGTCTTTCAATCGTTCAGATGTACATTGGTGCGAATGACGGATCTCGTTTCTTGCTTGGGCGTTTCACGAAAAAAGCCGGAAATAATCAAATATCCCGGCTTGTTCGCTAAAATGAGGGTGAGTAATCCGATAAATGGAAATGTTGATTTCAATTGTTGATCGGTTGTATCAGATGAAACGGATCAGCCGTTTTATTTTTCGCATCGCGTATCGGATCATATATCCGGGCAGTGTGGCCAGGAGATTGATCAGAAATAATGTTCCGTAATTGATCGTTTCGAAATTGATCAACAGAAAATGGTTGATCAGATAAATGCTGAATGGCATGATCAGATAGGGGATAAGTAGGATGATCCGTGTTTTCGGATATTCTTTTTCCCAGAGTAGGCACAGAAGGCATACGGCGAAACAGATCGTCAGGGATACGGCTTTTACATGTCCGGTGATATGTTGTAAAAATCCCCATTGCGTATAAAGTTCCATACCTAAGAAGATGTTCAATATGCAATAGCAGAACATCGGAAGCCTTTCTTTGATATCTTCCTCCTCTAAGATGAAATCCTCCGGATCGTAATCCTCGAAATCATCCGCGAGATAAGGGTCGGTTGGATCAACCGCTTCTTTACGACCATGCTTTAACGAGAATCGGCTTTTCGGTGAGAAAAGTTTTTCAAATGTGGTGTTCATGCGCTTGGTATTGTTTCTGGGTGTTTGAGGTTCATTACTCGATGTACTCTTTTCTTCGAATATAAGTTCTCCGGTAAACTCGACTGCGTAATAAGCCGTCTGGTTCTCTTCAAACACTTCATAAGTCTGAATCTTCGTTTGCGTACCGAGTATATGGATAAGGTTACTCTCTGTCAGAAAGTTGTTTTTTAATTTGCGGGTGAATCCGGGATTGAAGTTATTCCAGATAACTTCTCCGGTGTTGCATCGCTTACACAAATCGGGTATGAAAAACTCAATGATGCAGACCTCCTTATCGTTGAATGTGTTTTTGGCTTTATATATGATACCGAATCTGCCGGAAAATTTGCTGGATGTTATCCGGTATTTCCCGTTTTGTAGACAGAATCCGTCTGGTAAGCCGGATCCTGGGGTCGGTTGATAGGGACGTTTTTCTCTCATCATCTCTTTATTCACCTTTTTTTATTTTTTGATTTAAGCTATTTATATAAATATAATGCTTAAATGCTAAAAAATGTTCTGGAAAAAGTGCGATTTATCAAAGGAAATAATGAGAGAATTCGAATAAGATCAAGATAGATGGAAAATGTATTGGAAATGAAATGAGATGAAAATAAAATTCCCCTTTCTGCTTCATAAAAAGCGGAAAGGGGAATAGACTATTTATTAATAAGGAAATCAGAATGATTTCACTGTTTCTGGGATTGACAATTTTTCAATTGCACTGCAAATATAAGCGATTAATTTAAAAAGTTATCCATCTGAT